>CAZSUE010000622.1:0-3491 GCA_964609045.1 uncultured archaeon
CTCAAGATCATGAAAGAACGACCTGACAGAGAGCAATGAGAGGATGACGATGACTCCGAACGATCAACAACAGACCATCAAGACGATCCGTTACCTGATCCAGACCGTCGACCCGGTCCATGTCGGCACCGGCGGGATGCGGCTCGGAAGAGTCGATAACACCATCGTGCGCGAGCCGGGCACGAAACTGCCGAAGATACCCGGGACGAGCCTCTCCGGTGCGATACGCTCGTATGCCGCGCATCGGTATGCCAGTGAGATGAATGCGGACCGGATCTGCGCAGGCCAGAGCAAAGGTGAGAACAAACATTGTGGCAAACCCGAATGCCCGATCTGTTACACCTTTGGAACACTGGAAGGCGAGAGACCTATGGCCGGTATCGCTTCGTTCGGCGACGCACGGATCGCGTTCTTCCCGGTCTATTCGATGATCGGACCGGTCTGGGTCACATCACCCACAGCATTGCACGATTGTCTGGGCGTCGATCAAAACAACTACCAAACACAGCAGGATCGGATTCGGGTCGGTGATGACCTGAAGGGGGAAACACCGATCAATCTCGGATGGTTGATGCTTCAAATTGATGATACAAGGCCGGACCTTTCACTCTCTTTGCCGGCGGGGAATGATTTGGAGACGATCGGATCGCGCCTCGTCCTCGTCTCCGATAAGATCTTTTCGCAGATCGTCAATAGCAATCTCGAGGTCCGGACCTCGGTTAGTATCAACCCTGAGACCGGCGCAGCCGAAGAGGGCGCATTATTCACCTACGAAGCGATCCCGAGAGCAACGTTCCTCTGGTTCGATCTTATCGTCGACGATTACCGGGGCAAAGCCAGCCATTGGGAGACTGGCTCCCTGGATTGGACGAAAGTAGAAGATGTCGTTGAGGCCGGGCTCAAATGGGCGCATCAGCTTGGGATCGGAGGCATGGGGACACGAGGGTTCGGTCGGATCATGGAAATCGCACATGGATCGGTCGCCAATTCAAATAGCATCGACTGGGCTCATGAGCAGGGAGGTTGATCCGTATGACCGGCTCGACTCACGAATCAAGATCCAATCGATCGCTCGATTATCTTGCTGCGACTACGGCTCAACAAATAACCCAAGTAATCGGAAAAGAAGTTGGGAGGAGAAGGAATGCGGTCAGTGCGAAAGATACCGAAAATCTGATCACAAAAAGCCTCGGAATCCTCCAAGAGCAGGGTGTGTACGCCATGTTCCTTTTCCTCCTCTCGCGAAGTGGGAAAGAGACGAAGTATGGTAAAATGAAAGCAGAGGAGCGAATTGCTTGCCAGATAGTATCTCAGCTGATAAAAGAGCTAGACGGTACACCGATCGATATGATGGGGCTTTCCTATCCCGGACAAATGAAATGGAGTCTCGTAAACAATAGGAAGAATGGGAAGAAAGGAGATCGTGACAATCCTGCGATATTGGATTTCATCACGAAAAGCGAGCTCATGGAGAAACTCGACACGCTCCTCCTCGTGCGCGACCTCTACGAACAGACGCTGATCTACGCACGCTTCGGCGCCAAGGCCGCGAAATAACCAACCCAGCACCGAGTGACCGCCATGCCAAACGATTGGACCCAGTACCGGATGATCTTTCGCCTCAAAAGCCCGCTCCATATCGGCTACCGCAAGATCGGGAACCTGATGATGACGCGACGCTACATCCCGGGTAAGAACCAGTGGGCGGCGCTCACCGCGCGCATCACCCGCGACCGTCACGATGGCAGCGACGGGAGGAAGTATCAGGTGATCGGCCGCAAAGTTGGGGAGTGCTTCCGGTTCTCGTACCTCTGGCCCGCGATCGTGGAAGATGATGAGGAGAAACCCGAGCCCGGCTGGGACGAGCTTCGGACCCATTTCCCGTTCGACATTGCAGATGCAGATCACGAGCAATACCAACTGGCCGCTATCTATCCAACCCCTGCCACCGATAACGATCCACCGTTCGATTACCTGTTCCTCGATAGTCTGGCCAGCACCGCCATCGACCACGACGGCCGCAGCGCCGACGAGGGCTCGCTCCACGAGACCGAGTTCCTAGCGCCGCACACGCGCACCGGGAAACGAACCTACCTCGTCGGGAGCTGGTGGGTGAAGGAGCCAGAGCTGGACGACGATATTAAGGACTGGAAGGCGGTCCTCGAGCGGCTCAAGATCGGCGGCGAGCAGACCTATGGCTGGGGACGGCTGGAGCTGGTCGATGCAGCACCGATCGAAGATGCCGGGTCGTCGATCGATAACCCGTTACAATTCGATTGGAACGCGCCGGTACCGGCGCATCTGGATAGTGAGAACGCGCCCACAGCGATCCGCGGCGAGGTCGAGCCGCTCATCGGGTACGAGACGAAACCGGACAATAAGGTCGAACTCGGCAGCGCGACGGTCGCGTTCGTGCCGGGGACACGGGTGAAGGAAGCAATGACACTGAAGATCGGTGACAGGGGACTCTGGGAAACAGAAGAGCACCAAAATAGAACAAGGTGAAAGACAGATTCTATTCGTAGCGAGATAGAGATGATCATCAGTCTGGATCAGGGTGATGAAGTGAAATGCGATCAGTCCGAGTTCTGCCTCAATAGACCCGATCTTCGCTAGAATCGATATCGATATCGCCATTCTCTGCTTCATAGAGATCCAGGATCTCTTCTAACATTTTGAATAAACGTTTGGCGGCGACCGGAGTCAATATGATCAGCGCATCCGAAATCCCATGCCAACCGTCCTCGTCCTTGACCTTTTCGTTCAATAGTTCGAAACGGATGTCGTAATTCGTCAATCCACCCACGATATTGGTCACATAATGTTTATGGAACTGAGGTGAACGTATCAACGGTAATCGTTGTTCCCCTTCTTCTTCGTCGGGTTGAGGGGGCGCGTTCTCCTCGTTTTCGAGTTCTATTGGCACATTACCACCGGAATCTACGTCGCCTCGGCTTCGAATATTTTATTGAGGCTTTTCTTCGTTCCCTTAGAACCCATTGGCCCGCACTTGGTTCTGGAAACATCGTCGCTTTTCAATACAACCATTCGCGGGCGCTTCTGGAATGTGACCGATGATGGAAATCTTCTATTGCGCTGTTCTTCGAAATATTGTTTCATTTTCTTGTTGATGATATCGATCGAGGCGATTTCGATCTCTATAGCTTCCAAAAATGCGTCCTCATCGAGCGGTTCTTCCATTCAATTCCCCTCACTGTACGAGCAGTTAATTCTTAACCTCATTGATCGTTCGTTGGATGTGTACTGAGTAGCCTCGGAAAGTTTCTTTCGCCCATTCTAACGGCCAGTCTTTTGCCGTTATACCATGATAGGCTCTTTCTATCTCAATATGGTGATAATACCTAACAAGAGAACGAATGTTTTTCTTCCAGTTAAACGACTTTCTATTGATCCGATGCATCAACCAAAATAAACCAGGTGTCAATTAAGATTTCTGCCAGAGATGCGCCGCGATCACGTATTAAGATAAT
>CAZSUE010000623.1:0-441 GCA_964609045.1 uncultured archaeon
GGGGTGCGGTATGCGGTTTGCGGGGAGCGGGGTGCGTAGCGTTCTAGTATTTGAGCTTTCCGGGTAAAAGCTATATAGGAGAGAGATGGAGGGATGTGAGCGGCGGGAAGGAGCGGGTGAGTGTCCGCTACAACCCACCATGGCCACGATGGCTCGTTCTTCTTTGGAATGGAACGACGCCACACCGTAAAATTTGGCGTTCTCCATTCGTGTGAGAAAGTCAATATTATATAGCACGAGCGGCTATGCGCGTTGGAGAACGGCGTCGGCGATCAATTCCTTTCTCCCGTCGGCACTATTAGGAGAACCGATGCATCCACCGTCCACATCATTTGCCGCGTTCCACACTCTGGAGGACGACCTATCACACTCACACTCGATCGTGTCCGCACCATCATCGACGCCGCACCGTACGGCGCGCTCGCCAGTGCTATCGATGGC
>CAZSUE010000623.1:451-682 GCA_964609045.1 uncultured archaeon
GCCAACCCCGCGTTCGGCCCATGTCGTTCGTCGTCCCCGATGAAGGTCCGTTCCGGCTCTGGAGTTCGACCTATCGGACGAGCGGTAAGTTTCGCGAGTTTCATGCCGATCCGCGGGTGGAGGTCTGTTTCGTCACCGCGGCAAACGAACATGCGCGTATCGAAGGGGAGGTCGATTGCTCCGGCGGGACGGCGAAGAAAGCGCGTCTCCTCACGCTCAATCCATTGGTAG
>CAZSUE010000623.1:692-3491 GCA_964609045.1 uncultured archaeon
TTCCTCCGCCGAGGACCCGAAGTATGTCCATATCGAGATCCGTCCCACCCGTATCCGGTGGACGACCATGGGTTTTGGGCCTTATCACGAGGTGCCGATCGCGTTTTAGCCGGAGTGAGGCAGCGGGGGTGGCTAAACGCTCGCTCACGGGGGCGTCGGTCCCTGCATGGGCTTTCTTCTCCTGAGGCCTCGAACGGTCTGAACGAGCGTCCTTATATGCGCGACGGGGTATTCTCCTGTAACACTATGGGATCAATGAAGGACGTAAATTGAAATATTTGGACGAATATCATCATTACCCTCCCCAACGGGTCACTGACGGTCCGCTTCGAAGAGATAGACGAACATTTTATTTTCCCTGGTTGGTCGGTTTCAACAATGACACACCCCGCTCGGTCCGGTGCGATCACTCATTCCTCACGTCGACGGCGTCGCGCAAGTGATCGTTCCTCTCCTCAGTCCCTCCATCTTCATTCTGGCGCGCTTTTCATCCTCCTCGCCTTCATCCTCCTTTCATTATCGTTCCAGAACGCTATCGTCGCTACGCCGCAGCGTTATTGGCCCCAACGGCAGCAGTCCCCGTTCGAGACAGACGCAGCGGTGCGCGCCCTCCACTCACCCACCGACGGTGGTCTCTATCCGCTCGCCTCACAGACGATCAATGGAACGGTGACCAATAGCGGCAATGCAACCATCGCGGTCAATGTGAGCTGCCGCATCGTTCAGCCCGCCGAAGCATGGGAGCTTGTCTATACGAACCAAACTGAAGCGCCGCTCACGCTCACACCGACCCAGAACAGCACGGTCGCGTTCCAATGGACGCCCCCGCAAGATGGCGTGTATGTCGTCAATTATACGGCCAAGACGCCCGGCGACGAGAACCTCTCCAATAACGCCCGAACGGTCACCATCGAGGTCGCCACCGTCACCGACCTCGCCGTGGAAGAGTTCGAAACGCACGAAGACGGCGGCGAGTATCCCAGCGAAGCACAGGACATCCTGTTCTGGGTAAATAATACGGGGACGATGCCGCCGCCGCCGAGCCTCTCCGCCATCCTCACCATCACCGATACGAACGGTAGCGGGGTCTATTCCGATATTCAGGAGGTCAACACGACCGGGCTCGGAGAGCGCGGTGAGCGGCGGGCGGTGCAGTTCGGCCCCTTTTTGCCACCCGCCTCGGGCGAATACTGGCTCAACGCCTCCATCGCCATGCCGGACGACGAGAACCTGAGCAACGACGCCATATCGATCCGCGTCCGCTTCGTCACCGTGGCTCGCCACGATATCGCCGTCAACGAAATATTCGAACCGGCGCTGAGCATCCAGACCGGTGTGCACGATATCCGCGCGCGTTGCGCGAACCAAGGCGATGTTGCGGAGAGCTTCTTCGTGGCGGTGACCGTGACCGATGAGAACGGGACACCGGTGGGCGACATCCCCGATCTGCAGGTGCTCGACCTGGCACCCGATGACGAGACCACCGTGGCGGTGCAGTTCGCGTTCGATACCGTCGGGCGGTTCGAGATATCGGTCCATGCCCAGCTGGAGGGCGATATCGCCCCCGACGATAACAACGCCACACGCGTCGTCGTGGTCACGGCGCCGGAGTCGGCGGCGGTGACGGTTATCGCCCCGCACGACCGGCGTGGACGGGCGGGGGAGACGATCCAATATCGGTTCGAGATCGTCAACAGGGGGCCGCAAGCGGACAATTTCACATTCAGCATCTCCTCGGGGCACGGCTGGCTGTCGCCGAACCCGCAGGTGGGCGCGACGGGGGCGCTGCAACCGGGTATGAGCTACGGTCTCACCGTGCTCGTCAGCATCCCGCTCGATGTCGAACCGCATTTCTCCGATCGGCTCGCGCTCACCGCGGTCTCACAGCGCGACCCCGCGGTTGAAGGATACAATTTCACGATCACCATGACCGACGAGGTCCATAAGAACGCGCTGATCGCGCCGCCAGCGGGCCAAACGGCGCGACCGGGCGAGACGCTGGTCTATCGGTTCAATATCACCAACGATTGCAATATCATCGAGCGCTACAACCTCAGCGTGGTCTCGGAGTACCGCGACCGGGGCTGGATCGCGCAGATCCGTTCCTCAGATCCCACCCCGCCGGTGGCCCCGGGCGCAACGACGGAGGTTCGCATCCAACTGCAGGTTCCAGCGCTCGTCTACGAAACGCGGCTCGAGGACCATACATGGGCCGGTGCGAAACAGCGTATCGTGCTCCGGGCCGAATGTAGCGGGTTCGTGGTCACATCGGAGTCGGTGGAGACCACCGTGCAGCTCGTCTATGCTGCCACACTGAATGTGACCCCGACTTACAGCACGATCAATCATTCGGTGCACTCCCGGGAGCTGCCCGCCTATTCGCTCCGGGTCGGGAACACCATGAACATGCGTACCGCGGGCACGGGCGAGGCGACGATAGAGATCGATAACCTTTCCTCGTTCTCTGCCCCGTGGGATGTGGCCGAAGAAGCGGCACGATGGCAGCTCGCCATCGACCAACCCACGGTGGTACTCCGAAGCGGCGAGCGCGCCACGCTCTATCTCTTCATTACCGCGCCGCCGCGGCCGCTGGCGGGGTCGTTCATCGCGCTCCTTACCGCGCGCCCCATCCCCACGCAACCATCGGTTGGGCTGATCACCGACACCGCACAAGTGACCGTCGATGTGAACCAGAGCGCCGGCTGCAACCTCACCGTGGATCAGCCGCCGACGCAGACCGCCGCACCGCTCCTGGCGGCGACATTCAATTTCACGCTCCAGAACGCGGGCAACGGCGTC
>CAZSUE010000624.1:0-1989 GCA_964609045.1 uncultured archaeon
AACCCCGCCGACGGTATCACGATCATTCTCGATCAGTCATGCCTCGACGAGAATATTGTGACGGTGGACGATATCCTCGAAGAATATTGGCTGGCGCGGGTCTATCTCATCTACGCAAAGGAGAATGGATACGAATTCCCGACCTATGAAGAGGAGTTCTCCGACGCGATGCGAAAGGTGCGATCCGGTCAGATCGATCGTGGATTGCGCATCGCGCACGAGATCGTTTCCCGCATCGATACCGAACTCGGGCTCTCGGACGAGGACCGCCAACAGCTAAGAGGGCGAATGACGGCGCGTATCGCCGCGGTGGAGGACGACTGGCTCGCAACGGAGGCGGAGAACGCGCTTTCGGATACGCTCTCGACGATCATCCAGATCCGTCATCCCTATGTCGACCCCGAAGAAGCGGAAGCGCTCCTCTCGCTGGCCAATGGACTCTTCGACGACGGCGCGTACTGGCATAGCTGTCTCTGCGCCCAGCACGCCGTCCTCTTTGCGCGCTACGCCCAATACGAGTATTTCTCCGTGGGACCGTTACGCACCATCGAGCTGGGCAATATCACGATCAAGGAGGTCGAAGCGAAGGGAACACCCACCACCGATGCGCGTAGACTGATACGAGTGGCTGAGACCGCGTTGAGTGAGTTCCGCTATATCCGCTCCGAGATCCTCGCCAAACGCGCCGCGAAGGTGGCGAAGGATAAACGACGCGTCTATCTCCTCACCGCCGCCGAGCGTGCGTTGACCATCGCGAATGTGATCTACGAGCGCACGAAATATTACGAGATCGATGTTGCAGAGGCGGCGCGGCTCCTCAAGGAGGCGACGCAGGCGCGGCAACAGGGCGAGTTCGTCCGCGCGGAGGTGCTGGCGCGTAAGGCGCAGGACCTCCTCATCGAGGCGTACAACGATTCGATCCATGTCCGCATCGAGCGGCTCGTGAACGATGCGGAATCGATCACCAACGAGCTCCGAGAGCGCGGGCTCGATCTTCCGGATGTCCGTGATTATTACGGCCAAGCGGTGGGCTTTTTCGAGACCAAAGATTACGAGAACGCGGAGTACTGCGCTCGTCAGGCCGTCGAGATCGGGACGAAGATCCAGAGGAAGCGTGCGCGCGACCGCGCCGTGACGGCGATGCGAGAGGCGAAGGATCGGATCATGGAAGCCAAATCCCACGGTATCCTCTCGGGTGAGGCCAGCGAGGCATACACACAGGCGGAAGAAGCGATCGACGCAGAAGCGTTCGACACCGCCCATGAGCAGGCGCGATCTGCGTTGGAGAAGATCGAGGTCGCGGAGTATCATCACTGGGTCTATGAAGCGGACAAGGCGCTCTCATCGGCACAGACATTGCTCGAAGTGGTACGCAACAATGCGAACCTCGACCTTACCGAAGCGGAGGCGATGTACGAAGCGGCGCGGGAGGCGGAGGAGGCAAACGAACATCGTCGCGCGACCGAACTGGCAAACCGTACCGAGCGTGCGATCCGCGACGCACAGAATACACAGCTCAAGGAGCAGTTGGAAGCGGATTGGGAGGCGGTGGCGGCCTCGTTCGACACGCGAGAAGCGACCGGCGTGGAGCTCGGTGAGGCACGGACACAGCTCCAGCGTGCCCGCGAGGAGCTCGATCGTGGCGAATATCAACAAGCCGAGCGGTTGATCAATCAATCGAAACAGACGGCGAAATTGATCGTGCTGCATCAGAATATCGAGCGTGCCGAGGGCGCGATCTACGAGGCCCGTCAGATCATCCAGGAAGCGACCACGCTCGGCATCGATGTGGCACGCGCCGCAGAGGGGCTCGAGAATGCGAAGAACGCGTTCGCGTCCGCCGACTACCATCTTGCCATGGGCACTGCGGAACAGGCGCGGGACACGGTGGCAGAACGGATCGAGAACTATTACCAGATCCGTTGCACGCGCTCGATGGAAGAAGCGCAGCGCGCGGTGTCGACTTGCCGCGAACTCGGTGTCGACACC
>CAZSUE010000624.1:1999-3470 GCA_964609045.1 uncultured archaeon
GTTCGAGCGCGATCTCGCCGCTTGCCAACAGCGCTTCGAGGAAGGGGCGTTCAAGAATGCGTTCGAGCGCTGCGAATCGTTGATCACTGCGATGAAACGGACGAAGAACGCGTTCCTCGACGAGCGGGCACGCGGTGAGCTGGCCGAGCTGCGGCATCTTATGAACGGTCTGCGCGGTATCGGCGGCGACACCGGCATGTTCGACGCGGACATCGCGGCACTGGAGACCGCCTATGAAAGCGGCGATTACAGCCGGGTCCATCACCAGGCTGAACGGCTAGGTGTCAGATTACGCTCTCGGCTCGAGCTGCGCTATAAGAACCGGACCAACGCGCTGCTGCGCGAGGTCAGGGACGGTTTGGACGAGATCGACGGGCTCGATCTGGACGAGGCCACATGGTCCACGCTGGAGAAGCAATACCGTTTTGCGAAGGAGAATGCGTTGGCGGGCAACTATCCCGACGCGGAGCCACTCCTCGAAACGCTCAGGGACAGGATCGAGCGCTTGAAGCGGCCACAATTGGAAGCGAAGACGCAAGAAGCGATCGACCGTGTGCAGCGGATGATCGACGAGATTACGGACACGACCCCCGAGGTCGACCTCGCGGAGGCGCAGTTCTTTCTCGAAGAGGCGAATACTGCGGCCAACAGCGCGGATTTCGATATGGCCAACGAATATACCGCGCGCGCCGAGGATGAGGCGGAGAAAGCGCTGCGGATGTTCAAACGCAATTCCGCGACGGTCGATCTCGAGAAAGCGGCGTCGATGCTGGGTGAGATCGAGGCGGCGGCGGAGGTGGTGGAACTCCCGGCGACGATCGAAAAGAAACTGGCGCGCAGTCGGCGGCGGCTGAAGACGGCGAGGGACGCGTTTGCGGCGGAGGATTTCGATCCGGCCAAATCGATCGCGAACTCGATCATCGAGACGCTCTCCGGCTGTGAATCGACGGCGCAGCAGCTCAGGGCCGAAGCCGCGCTCCGGTCGGTGGATATGCAATACGAGAAGGCGCGCGCGGTGGGTATCGAGAGCAGCTATGCCAAGGAGCTCATGCAGCAGTCGGAGGCCGCGTTCGACGCCGGTGCCTTCTGTGAGGCGGAGCAATTCGCGACGCGTGCAGAAGAGATCTGGACCGAGGCGCAGGTGCAAGATCAGGCAGAATCGGCGATGAACATGATCATGTCGATCTCGCCGATACTCGAGAACGCGAAACGCCAAGGCGCAGATATCAGCAGGGCGGAACGGTTGTTCGACCGCGTGAAAGAGGCGTTTGCGGAAAAGCGCTATAATACGGTGCTGGAACTGGCGCAGGAGGCGCGGTTGGAGGCGGAAACGGCGCGTTTGAAGCATCGTACCGAGCACGCCAACGAGCAGCTCTTCCAGATCAAGGGCGCGGTCGGTCGGCTCAAAACGCTGGGGCGCGGTCTCGATCGTATCAAACCGTATTCGATCAAAGCGATCGAGTATGCGAAG
>CAZSUE010000625.1:0-3464 GCA_964609045.1 uncultured archaeon
CCTCCGAATAGCGCATCAGCCGCCCGTCGCCGCCGTTTGCACTGACGAAGAGGAGCACGCCGAGACACTTGCTACAGCGCCCGCAGGGGACGATGGCGTCGCCCTCGAAGTGGCAGGAATGGCATGAGCGCTGCAGATGCGCCAGCGCGGGATAGCGTTGGAGGAGGACCCGCTCGACGATGAGGCCGCTGACCGTGCGCACCGCGCTCCATTGCCGGAGTCCGAGGAGCCGTCGCTCGTACCACGCCTCCATCCGTTCGTCGAACGCCTGGGTCTGGTCGTAGACGCCGAAATAATGGCGGATGCCACGCTCGACCGGCTCCGCGCGCGGGTCGTCGAACTCACTCCCGAGAAGGAGATTGCCGATACTGTTGGCGACAAAGAGCGGGAGCAGCGCAAAGATATACACCGGAAAGATACAGAGTCGCAACGGGTAGGTATCTGCGTGGACGCGACGATGGTCGTCGCGGACGACGGCGAGCGCGTCGAGCATGAAGGTATAGAACCGGTCCACATTGGTCCAGACACGACCGGTGCGCGGCCGGACGCTGTGATGGTGCCGGTAGGCGGTGAGCGCGGTGCGCCAATGCCCGCCGCTCTCGTTGACATAGACCGGATAGAGCTCCGCGCCGACCTCCTCGAGGAGCCCCGCGGTGAGGAGGCTCTCTTTCCCGCCGCTGGAGAGCACACCACAGGCGTCGCTTCGTAGCGTGTTGGGAGCCACCAACGGCTCGTCGGGCGTTACATCCGTCGGCACGATCATCGCCCGCGGCTCTGCGTTCGCTGCGGTGATGGACTGCCCCTGCACCCGATACTCGGGACGAATGAACGGCGCTGGTGGATGAACGAGCTTATTGACGAAGATATCGCGCGCAAAGATCGCGTTCAAGTCGCGAAGGAGCGTGAGGTCGGCCTCGCTCACAGGATACCCGAGCCTGATCGCATCACAGAACAGTCCATAGTTCATCATCGGCATGGCCATTGCGAGCCGGATGAGGGGGCGATTGTCGTGGCGCAGCGGCCGGTCGTATTTGAATAATAACGGGAACATCCGCTCGACGCCGTCCGTCGTCCGTCGTCCGGAGGGTCACCTCGGACCGTGCGGTGCGATTGTGAACGGCCGGGTCAGCGACCGTGACCGACTCGATACAGAGAAGATCGAGCGGCTGCGTCACGCTCTCACCCCCTTTCGTTCTCGACGAAGATAGGGCGCGATGGCGTCGACCAATGCATCGGCACCGTCGACGAGGACATCGACGGCGGGAAGCCCCGTCAGCCCGGTGATCGCCGCACAGGTGCCCGGAACAGCCGCCCGGTCCAGTCCCTCGTGATTGACCGTGATCGCCGCCACCGGCATGCCACCGATCAGCTCCACGGCGCCGATCTGGACATCGAGCGGATGGAGCGGATAGCCCGGAAAGCCGTCGTACTCGCGCCGTGCCGGTGGATGCTGAAGGATGACGATATCCGGTCGACTGGCGGCCAGTATCTCGAACCCGCCCGGGTAAGCGGGGTTCATGAGGCTGCCCTGGCCCTCGATGAGGATCACATCGGGGCGGCGCTCGTTCCATGCGCGATAGACCACATGCTCGATCTCGCCGGCCACGAAATCGTTCACCAGCGAATCGAGGAGGATCCCGTATTCGACCCCTTGCATCCAGCTCGTCTGCCCCGTCCCGATCAGTTCCGTGCTATAGCCGCTTTCCTCCAGCGCGTCCACGAGGAGCCAACAGGTGGTGCGTTTCCCCACCGCCGAATCGGTGCCGAGGATGGCGACGGTGAGCGCGTCCACCTCCTCGATCGTGCCGCTGAAAAAATGAAGCTCGTTCCGCGGCGGCGGATAGCGAATATCGCGGACGGTGACGCCCGCCTCCGTTGCCGCGTCGACGAGGTCGCGGTCGTCGTTGAGGAACTCATGGAGACCGGAATCGATATTGAGTCCAGCGCGGATCGCGGTGAGAACCGCTGCACGGCATGATGCGGTGAGGACGCCGCCGTCGGTGGCGATACCCACGACGAAATGCGTGGCGGGCGTCCCCACCTCACGTGCCGCCTCGATCGCAGCCGCGGTGGAGCCGACAAGAGGGACGCCGTTCGGTACGCCGTCGACGATCTCACCGGCGTCCTTGCCCCGAAGGCTGCTGTCGATGACCGAGAGGACGCGGTAGCGTCGCGTCCTTCGCACCAGCCCGTGCGCCGTTTTTCCATACGTCGTCCCGAATGCGCCCTCGCAGTAAACGATAGCGTTACCCTCGGGGTACCCTTCGATCTCGCGCATTATATCAAACCTTCCTCCCGGTCAGGATCACCACATAGCGGTCGCTGGGCAGCCCTTCTTTTCGATGCCCGTCGAGCAGCGCAACCAGCCCCGCCGTCGATGCTGGCAGCACATTCAGCCCCTCGCGCTCCCGGATCAGCCGCGCATACCCCAACATATTCTTGTCACTCACATTCGCCGCCCAGCCGTTGGTTAGCCGTATCGCGTCCAGCGCGTCGTCGCCGTCGATAGACCGCCAGTTGATCAGCGGCTCGTTCACCGCCGTCTCGCGTATCTTCGTCGGCTGGAGGTCGTCGCAATGAGGAAGATTCTTCAGATATGACTGTACGATCGGGTTCTTCCCGTGCGACGAGCCCGCCACGAGCCGCGGGATGCGCGAGGTCTTTCCTCGGCGGTAGAGCCTAACGAAGCCTTTGTAGATTCAGCAGAAACGGTCTTTGCAAGCTGCGTTTCTGCGAACAGTGAGACATGCTCGAAACCCCTCCAGAAAGTCTGACAAACCGTCGGGGTTCTCGCATGTAACACTATACCCGCGAGCGTGGTGCCGTTGGAGACCGGTATCGCCACCGCCGCAGGCGCGTCGCGGAGGTCGTCGTAGACCTCGAACGCGATCTCGCCGTAGGCCTGGAACTGGAGTGGTGTGTTCGCGCCACCGGGGTTCGCGTCGTAGAGCTCATCGCGCTCCGCGTGCGCTTGTGAGACCGCCACCGCTTTTTCATAATCACCCGGTACGCGCACGATCTTGGCATGATGCTCGCGCATCTCGGCGATGCGACGCGTATGATAGCGCGCGGGGATATGGATGATGCACCGAAGGCCCGCAAGATCGGCGGCGAGCGCCATGGCGGCGCCGTAGTTGCCGCAGGAAGCCACACTCATCGTATCGTATCCGCGCCGTAACGCGTCCATCGCCTGCGCGAACGCGATCCGATCCTTCTGCGTGCCGGTAGGGTTGCCGCCGTCGAACTTCAGGTAGAGCTGTCTCAGACCGACCTCGCGTTCGATATTGCGCGCCCGGGTGAGCGTGGTGTCGCCCACTTCCGAATCGTAGATATCCTCGAACGCCTCGAGCCGTTCCTCGAGCGGGCGGGCCGGGTCCGCGGCGACGGAACGCTGGGACTCGAGCTCGGGGGCGATGATCGGCGCATACGAGGTCGCACCGTCTAAGAGCGAGCGGTTCGATCCA
>CAZSUE010000626.1:0-3462 GCA_964609045.1 uncultured archaeon
CGGTTTCGATCAGAATTCGTCCTCATCAAGTGGTGCAAAGAGCTCGTCGACCAACTGTTTGCGTTTCTCGTCCGCACCCCGCCCCGCGCGCGCGTCCGGTCCGCTTTCAGTGCCTAACGAGCCGCTGCCAGCGCGATGGGGCGACCTCTTTCCCGTGCCAATATCGCGTCGGCGGAAGACCCCGTCGAGTTCCTTACCGAAGAAATCGTCCTCGTCCTCATCGACCCCTCCCTCGTCGGCTCCTTCGTCGTCGCTGAAATCGAAGAGCGCCTCCTCGTCCTCGTCCAGCTCTCGGTCTCCATCCTTTTCCATATCGAACTCGCCGTCGATATCCATCCCGAGTTCCATTTCGATGGCGTCGAGGTCGATCCCGCTCTCATACTCATACTCATCGTCCTCTTCGTAGACGACGAGCTCCTCGTCCTCGAACGCTTCGAGGTACTCCTCTTCCGGGTAACCGCCACCGCCACCGCCCCTGCCTTCGCCCGTATCCCCATCGCCCGGTCCAAGAAGTGGGAGGTTGGGGCCGGACTCGAGGTAATGTTCCTGGCCATACGGATACTCATATTCATAGGGCTCTTGATAGGGGCCGTGCTGTGCGGCCGGTTTGAGCCGGGCATGTGGAGCGGCCGCTCCGTTCGCGCCCTGCTGCAACTCGCCCTGTTCCTCGGTGCCGCGCTGCTGTGGCTCAAAGAGCGGTGGCTGGTATGGCTGCTCCTCCGATCTCGATCCCGATCCTGATCCTGATCCTGATCCCGGTTCGGGGCCAGATCTTCCCTGATGATCGTCATACCCCTCATAGCCGTCATAGTATTGCTCGTCGTACCCGTACTCATACTGCCCCTCGTCGTACTCGTTCGTATACTGCTCCCGGTCATCGTCCTCGGGGGCGCCCCCCTCGTAAAGGAGCGGTGCGGGCTCGCGCCGGCGCCGGAGAAAGAGCATGAGCACGATCGCGATGGCGATGGCGAGGACGATGATGATGACGATGAGCCACCAGAGCGACGGATCGCTCCAGACCCCTGCGGGTGTGGTCTCCTTTTCGTCTTTCTCCTCACCTTCATTCTGGTCGCCGTTTTTTGTACCAGTATCCTTCGGGTCGACGGAGACGGTGATGGAACGATGCGCCTCCTCGCCGCGGTCGTCGCGGACATGGAGTGTGACGATGTAGGTGCCGGGTTCGAGATAGGTGTGGCTCGCACTGGGCTGCGTGAGCCAATCGGTGGACGAATCGTCGCCCCAGACCCAGCGCCAGTGCATGACGCTTCCGTCCTCGTCGAACGACGCCGATCCGTCGAACGCGATCGCCTCGTCAACCGTCCCGTTGCGGTCCTCGCCGGGGCGCACGATGGGCGGTACATTCACGAACGGCGCGAAGATCGAGAAATGTGTCACATTGGCCCAAACGCGGTTGTTATCGGGGTTCACGCCGCTGCTCTGGGTGCTCACCCATTGTTGCGCCTCCTCGTCCCATGTCATGATCTGCATCGACGCCTCGTCCATCCCCTGCGGCACATCGCTGTCGTAGTACGCCACGGTCATGTTCGCCCATTCCATGGCGGCAAAATCTTCTTCCAATTGGAACACCGTCCCCACGGAACCGTTGGCACGACCGGGATTGGCGACGAACTGGAGCGAAGTGGAGCCGGGCGCAGTGGCTTCAACCTCGAGCATCACATTGCCCCATTCGAACGCGAAGCGTTCCGGGCCGGTTGCTGCTTCGGTCACCGTGACGATGACCTCGTCGCGGTCGAGATCTCCCCGCGAATTGGTGACATTGAGCACGACGGTATAGTTCCCCGGCGCGTCGTACGCATGCTGGACGATCGCACCGGTCATATCCGACCCGTCGCCGAACGACCATTTCCAGGAGACGATGTTGCCGTCGCCGCCGGTGGAGTCGCGCCCGTCGAACGAGACCGACTCGCCCACTACCACGCTCCGGTCCTCACCGGCGCGCGCCACCGGCAGCTCCACCCCTGGCTCGCCGATATTGATCCCGGAGGAGACCGCGGAGAACTCGCCCCAGTTGCCCGCACGATCACGGGCGCGGACGCGATAAAAATATTGGTGGTTGGGCGCGCGCTCTGTTATCTCATACTGAAGGCTCAACGGCGCGATGGCCGCATCGAGCGAGGTCCAGTCACCACTGGTCCCGACACGCTCCTCGAGCTCGTACGCGGCGACGCCGCTCAATGCATCGTCCGCAGCGTTCCAATAGACGGTGTAGCTCCCGTCGCTGTCCCATTCTTCGTCGGGAAGCCCTTCGGTGGGCGCGGGCGGTGTGCTCGGCGTGGTGAGGTCGACGATCACGCCGTCGGAGCTCGCCGACAGCCCGCTAACGATCCCCGCTCCGTTCTCGGCGGCGATCGAACAATAATAGGTGCCCTCCGCCAGCCCGCTGGCCGTATAGCTGGTGGTCGTCTCCCACCCATCGTCGACGACATCCGCGCCGCCGGGGCTGGTCCCGATGTCGACATAATAGCCGCTGATGCCGCTGCCCGTATCCGCCGCCGCATCCCAGCTCCATGTCACAGTGCCGGTATTGTTATAGCTCACGGCCGCCTCCGGCATCGTCGCCGTGGGTGCGTCGGTGTCGATGAGAATGCCGTCGCTGGCAGGGCCATAGTCGCCCACCGTGCCCGCGCCGTTCTTCGCCTTCACCGCGCAATAATAGCTCTCTCCGTCGCTCAGCCCGTCGAGCGCGTACGAGGTCTGGTCCGTCCACTCCCCGTCGATGATCTCGCCGCTATCCACATCGGTGCCGATACGCACATAATAGCCGACAATACCGCTGCCCGTATCCGCCGCCAGCGCCCATGTCCAGCTCACCGACGCGTCGTCGTATGCACCGCCGTCGTCGGGCGCGCTCGTGACGGGAATATCGAGATCGACGAGTATGCCGTCGCTGGGGTCGCTATACGCGCCGACGATGTCGTAACTGTTCTTCGCCTTGATCATGCAATAATAGCGCTCACCGTCCTCCAAACCCGACTGCGTGTAGGAGCGCGAAGTGGTCCATTCGTCCTCGACGACATCGTGCGCGCCCACGCTGGTGCCGATAGAGACGAAATAGCCGGCGATGCCGCCGCCGAGGTCGAGCGCCGGCTCCCACACCCAAGTCACGGTACCGGTGTTGTTATACTGGCCCGGGTCGGTGGGCCGTTGCGCCACCGGTGCATCGGAGAGGATGGTCACGCCGTCGGACGGAAGCGAGAACGGGCCCCAGCCCTCACTGGCATGCGCCGCGACGCGATAATAATAGGTGCTCCCCGGCGTGCGCCCGGTAATATCGTAGCTCGTCGTCGATGACGGGATCGATGCATCCAGCGTGGTCCATTGCCCCGTTCCTTCGCGCTCTTGCAGCTCGTACCTATCGATGCCGCCCGCCGTGAAGGTCGGTGCGGACCAGAAGACGGTATAGTTCCCGTCGGAGGAATCGATATCGTTCACGGGATCGCC
>CAZSUE010000627.1:0-3459 GCA_964609045.1 uncultured archaeon
CCTCGGCGAGGACGACTCCACCCTCGTCTGGGAGCGTACCGGTAGCTCCGACGGCTGGCTCGACGGGGTCACCATCGATATCGGGCCATACTCGAACTGGGGCGCGTTCGAACTGATCTTCCGGCTCGATAGCGACGCCAGCACCTCCGACGAGGATGGCGGTTACGATGGGTACGGTTGGGCCATCGACGACCTCGCCATCACGGCGTACCACGGCGACGCGACGGTGCGCGGGTATGTCCGGGCGGAGGACACGGGCGAACCGCTCTACGGGGTCACCGTGCATCTGTTCCAGTTCGGTCCGAACAATACCTACCACCATTTCCGTGGTCTCACCGACAGTGACGGCGCGTATGCGGTGTTGCCCTATGCCGGCACCTTCTCGACCTATGTCAACAACGGCTGGGGCGAGACGGCGGACTCGGTCACCGCTCTCACCAGTGCGACGATATGGTCGAACTACACGCTCCCGGTCCCGACGCGCGATGTGACCGTCTCGGGCTATGTGTACGATGCGGCGAGCGGGAGCGCCATCGCCAACGCCACGGTGACTGCGTACGGCGAATACGGCGCGACGAGCGGCGCGGTGACCGATGCCAGCGGCGGGTACGAAGTCAGCGTTCCCGACGGCTCCGTTCATGTGGTCGCCAGCGCAGACTGGTACGATGAAGCGGTCTGGCATACTGCGCTCGAACCGGGCACGACGACCCACGATTTCTCGCTCGGATCTCAATTGACGCCCGACGCGCTCCTCTCCGGCTATGTGACCGATAATTTGAGCGGCGCGCCCATCGCCGACGCCGCGGTCGAGCTCAGCGTCGGCCCGTTTTCGACCACGGTCAATACCGACGCCAACGGCTGGTACGAGGCCAATGTCCCCGCGGAGACGCTGACGCTGGTCGCCACCGCCACGGATTATCTCCCATACGAGACCGATGTCACGGTAACGACGCCGGGGGCGATGTTCAACTTCACCCTCTATCCGACCGATGTGGCACCGGCGCTAATAGTGGGATATGTCAACGGCTCCGACACGGGCGTCGGCATCGAGGGTGCCACCGTGACGGTGACCAACCTCGACATGAGCGATCTGTCGAATGTGACCCAGACCGGCCCGAACGGTTCGTTCAACGTGGGCATCGCACCGGGCGAGGTGGAGGTCACGGCCAGCGCGCCGGAGTACCAAAGCGCCAGTTGGACCGGCGACCTCTTTCCGGGCGAAACGCGGGAAGTCATCCTCATCCTCGTTCCTATAGGCGCTGGCGGTGCTATACGCGGGTATATCCGCGAGGCGTCCACTGGGTTCGGGGTGCCGATGGTCAATGTGGTCCTCAAGAACGATGACGCCTATTATGAAACGACCACCGACACGAGCGGATATTATGAATTCGCACCCGAGCCCGGGTTCTACACCATTCGGGTGGACCCGCCACTGTATGGCGCGGTGCGCGAAGTTCTCCGGGTGGAGCGCGGCCTGACGAGCTGGTGGAATGTGTCACTTTCACAAGCGTTGATACCCTCGGTATTGGTGCGCGGCTATGTGCAGGATACGGCGGGTGAGCCGGTGGCGGAGTGCATGGTCCACGCGACGCACGAGCGCAAAAGCGGGAACGCGACAATGACCGACGCCTCGGGCTATTTTGAGATCTCCGTCCCGCCCGGCGAGATGTTTTTCGCCTTCCTTTCGGAGAACTACCAGACGCGTGTCCGATGGATCGCGGGCGAGGCCTATGAAACGGTCTGGCTGAACCAAACGCTTCCCGCCATGGAGGCATCGGACGGGACGATCGACGGCTATGTCCGCGACGAGAACGGTGTCGGCATTCCCGAAATAGTGGTGGACGCGAACAACGATCTCGGGCATGAGATGACGACCTATACGAACGCCAGCGGCTATTACGAGCTGGATGTGGCGCCCGGCGCGTACATCGTGGAGGCGGACCTTCCCACGGGCAGCGCCACCCAGATCAGTGTCGCGGATGTTGCCGCCGGCGAACGCGTCCGTAACAATTTCACGCAGCCCACGGTGGGCGCCTATGACGCACTCCTCTACGGGACCGTGCGCGACGATATGGGTGAGCCGCTTTCTGACCACACCGTGATGGTGCTCGACGACGACCGACGGCTCGCAGTGGACGAGTATGGTACCGGCACCGACGGCGAATATTTCATCTCCCTTTTTGCCGGGAACTTCACCGTACTCCTTTTCGACGACCAGCATCGACTCTACGACCAAAAAAACATCACCGTCGCAGAGGGGGCATGGACCCAGCTCGACCTCGACGCATCGCATGAGGTGGTCGACCAATTCGACACGACGGTGACCTTCTCCACCGACGGTGTGGATGAAGCGTCGGTGAGTACCGAACGGAGCTTGACCCTTTTTGGTGCCACGCTCCGTGTCTATACTGACACGATCTGGGGCGATGCCGATGGCACGATCAGCACCGACGAGTTGGATGCCGGTCGAGCGTTCTTACTCAACTCGCCGCCGGTGGCCAACGGACTCTTCGTCCACAACGGCCTCTCGCAGCCGGTGCGGATGCGGTTGGGTGAGGAGCACTACCTCTATGCGAACGATAGTTTTTCGTTCACGGACTTCGGGTCCTCCGACCTCGATACGAGTGCCACCGCACCGTTCTCCGTGGACTCGCACCATCTCCTGCGGACGGGGACCGCCTCCGATCCCGACGGAGCAGTCACATTACGGTTCGCGGCATATTACGACGATGCGAGCACATCGCGCCGCTATCATCTCGTTCTGCCCATGGGCTATCGTGCGGAGGATGTGAACGCCAGCGCGGCGGTCAATGTCACGATCGGCAGCGGCGGGACACGGGTCATGCTCGACCCGCGCGTCGATCCCGACCCCACCGACCGGTTCGCGTTCGAATGGGTGACGATCGTCCTCAACGAGACCGGTGATACCGCCATGATCCAGGGCTGCATCGATGTGAGCGGTGACGGCGAGCCTATCGAGGGCGCGACGGTGGAGTTCGCCTCGCGCGACGGCGAAGTCGTTGCCACGACGAGCACCGATGCGCGTGGGTATTACCTCGTGACGCTCCCGGCGGCGCCCGCAGGTGTCTGGGTGGAGGCGTACGCCGACGGCCATTATGTCAACCGCACAATGGTCGCTATCGGCGCGTATGAAGGTGTATGGCTAAACCTCACGCTGGACGCGTTGCCGCCCACCGAGGCGACGGTCAAGGGCTATGTGAAGGACGAGGGCGGGAGTGCGCTGAGCTGGGTGACGGTGACATTGGACGAGTTCAAGCGCTCGCGCCAGACCACACTCTCCGACGCGTTCGGGTATTTTGAGTTCGCGGTGCATCCGGGCGCGTTCCTCCTTCGTGCGGAACTGGCCGACCATCTTCCGGTGCAGCTGCTCGACAGCTATCTCGCCAATACGCAGTTCGCGACGGTGGAAGCGGGCGCGACGGCGTGGGCGAACTTTAC
>CAZSUE010000628.1:0-3450 GCA_964609045.1 uncultured archaeon
CTGTTATGAAAACGAGCACCGCATTCACATCTCTGTTCACGTTCTTCACCAAAGATCGTTATCGAACCAACCGATCGCATTCTCGGCTCTTCGCCGTCATCATCCTCGCACTCCTCCTCAGTGGGTTGGGGGCGCTCACACTCCCGCTCACTCCAACCCCGATCTCACCCGCGACGGGGTTCGCCACAGGCGCATCCACAGATACTGCATTCGAAATAGCCGATGGGGATGGTGCGCCGGTTTCGGGCGAACAACGGTCCGGAAACGGGCACCATGGGGCGCAACGAGAGATCGACGAGAATCATAATGTCACATTGAACACCTCGCTGGGCGAGGTCCGCTTCGAGCTCTACGAACAGCGCGCGCCGATCACCACCTCCAATTTCATCAATTATACGCTGGCGGGCTTCTACGACGGGCTCATTTTCCATCGCGTCATCGACGATTTCGTGATCCAGACCGGCGGTTTCGAACCGGGGATGCAGTATCGCGCGCCGCTCTATTCGCCGATCCCGCTGGAGATCCACCCCGAGCTGCGGCATGTGGACGGTGCGGTGGGCATGGCGCGGACCACCGACCCCGATTCGGCAACATCGCAGTTCTACATCTGTGACGGCGCGCAGCACTTCCTCGACGACGATTACGCGGTATTCGGGCAGGTGATCGAGGGGATGGATGTCGTGCGCGCCATCGCTGCGGTGGACACCCATACCGAGAGCGGCCACGACGATGTGCCGGCGGACGATGTCATGCTCAACGGCGTGGAACTGAGCGGCAACCAACCACCGGAGCTGGTGGAGCCGATACCGGACTCCTTCGGGTTCGATGAGGAGGAAGTCGGAGGCGGTGAACGCCTCATCGCGCTCGATCAATTCTTTACCGACGATACCGACGCGGGTCGGCTCAGATACGTGGTCGCGTACGAAGAGAGACCCACCGTCCTTCACGCAGAGGGCGACGGTAGCCATCTCACCATCGTTCAAGTCGCCCCAAATTGGTCGGGCCGCGCCGCGTTCCGTGTGCGCGCCTTCGATCGTGGCGCGGACGGCGTGGCCAACACGGGCGACGACCTCGGTGTGCTGAGCAATACCTTCAATATTACCGTCCATCCGACGAACGACGCGCCGGTGATACACTCGGTGGGCGGTATGGTGCCGGTGAACGGTACGGTGCGCTTCCTCGGGCTCGAGGGCGCGTACGAAGACCAACAATTCAGTTTCGAGGTGGCCGCGGAGGATATCGACGGCGACGCGCTCGCGTTCGATATGAACCGCACCATCCCGAACGCATCGCTCTCTTCAACGGGAACCTTCACGCTCAAACCCACGAACGCCGATGTGGGGCTTGTACGCTTCACCATCACCGTCTCCGATCAGAACGGGTCGGCGCCGCTGCACGCCGCGGTCGAGATCGTCATCGAGGTCCATAATATCAACGACGCACCCACCATCGTTCGAATAGGGTCGTACCCCGCAGATGAAACGCCGATCTATATCTCCGCCGCGGAGGGTAGGTGGGCGAATTTGACCGTGGTGGCGGTGGACCCCGACCTCGCCATCGGCGCCGACGATGTCTTGCGCTTCGAGACCGACGCCGAGAGTGCCAGCGTGCGGATGAACGCGTCGACGGGGGTACTGTCACTCTATCCGACGGCGGAGGACGTAGCGGCGGGTCGGCTCTATTTCGATATCATCGTCCGGGACGGGAACGGCGGGCGCGATTCCGTGTCGGTGGTCCTCTCTGTGGATGATGTCAACTACCCGCCACCGGCGCCGTGGGTGACTATCACCGTGGATAACGAGAGTCTCGTCGCATCGTTCGAAGCTGCGCCAGTGGCCGATCCGGATGGTGACCCCGTTGCGTATCGATGGTCGTTCGGGGACGATACCGCTGCCTCCGGCCGCACCGTGGAACATGAATACGCCACTGCAGGGACCTACACTGTGGAACTGGAGGTGAGCGACGGAGCGGGCGGCGTGAATACGACGACGGTGTTGGTCACATTCGCAGTCCAACCGGCGCCGCCGACGATCGAGGAGCATCTTCCCCGGCAAAATGCAACCGGTGTTGCACGCAATAGGAGGATCGAGATCCAGTTCGATACTGCGATGGATACGACTGTCGCACCCTCGACGGTGATCGCGGTCGAGCCGGCTAAGCCGGTGACCGTGAACTGGTCCCATGACGGACGGGCGCTGATCATTACGCCCGACGGTGATTGGGCTATTGGGACCGACTATACGATCACCGTCACAAGCGCGGCACGGTCTGCCGCTGGCGCGCCGTTGCAACAGTCCTATCAGTGGACGTTCGTCACTGCCGCGGATGATACGGGAGACGGGAGCGGAGACGACAACGGTGCGGAAAGTGATACGGATGAGGAGGGAACGAAGGGTCTGATGCTCGTGGTCATCTTGGTCGTCGTTATCATCGGTGTGGCGCTCTTCATCATCTGGCTTGTGATGCGCTGGCGTGGTGGCGATGGCGATGGCAATGATGATCGTGGACCAAAGGATAGGACCGAGCGTACGAACGGAACGATGGAGGGGCCGGCGCAACCCTCTGCCTATGAGCAGTATGGCTCATCTTACGGGTACGACGAGCGGAGACCGCCAGAGTATTGAATTGGTAAATAAAAGAGGGTTTTGGTTTCCGATAGTTTCAGCAGCGGCAGAATCGGTTCCTTCGGATAAGTCGTGTTTCGCGATGCAAAACGGCAATCCTCGTACACATCGGTGGTGATATCCAAGCTGCGTTTCTGCGTACATACAGCGAGGAAAGCGATGACCACGCCAATGTTTCGGGCTTCGCAATTGTTATATTTTTCATGTGACGCGATCGGCCCCCGATTGAGCCATTCCCGCAAGGGGTCTGGCAGGGAGGGAAAGTGGACCCGCCGGGATTTGAACCCGGGGCCTCCACGTTGCAAGCGTGGCGATCTTCCAGTCTGATCTACGGGCCCGTTCGTGTGATCCCGTCCCCATGAAAAGAACATCTGGCTGGTGGTAGGAGAGGGGGACCGGTGCGGAGAAGCACGACCAGCGATTTAAAATTTCTGTCTCTTGCCCCCTCCTCATTCATTCCTCGCCCGTACAGTGCCGCAGCAACGATACACCCGGGTAGTTGGCGCGGTCGTAACCGATACCGCACCAATCGAGGATGGTGGGGAGGATATCGACGCTACGGGCGTGGTGGAGCCGCTGTGCGGTGACGCGCGGCCCGGCAATACCAAGCGGCACGAGCATATCTGTCGGTGTATCCGACTCGTGCTCGCCGCGATGGCCCGCCTGGTCGGCTAGCGCGGTGGTCTCCGTGCTGGTGACGATGATATCTGGTCGCATGGGCGCGGGTGCGAAGAGCTGTGTCAGTGCATCGAGCGCGAGCGGGTGCGGTGAATGGCTGGCCGCGCGGTGCCATGTTGCGAGCGGATGCGGATGCCCGTCGCACAGC
>CAZSUE010000629.1:0-1879 GCA_964609045.1 uncultured archaeon
AGTCTATTAATATCCTCTCGGCAGCGGGGTTGGTGGGTGCTCGAGGAGGTCTCTGCTCGGGACAAAATGAAATGGGTAGCTGTTATCACATCGGCGGCAGAAGTAGCAATTGGATGCGATGGTGCGGTCGTCCTCTATGTAGCGGGTTTTCGCGGTTGCAAATATTTATTGATCATGACGAAGTATAGCACTACGATGTCCACCCCGTGGCGTACTATCGTTCTCGCGCTCCTTTGCTGCCTCCTTCTCGCCGCTTCGGGCTGTCTTGGACTCTTTCGAGAAGAGGGCAAGACGGCACCGACCGATAGGACCATTGAGCGGCCGACGGTGTCGGTCACCGACCCGACGGACCAGACCACGGTGGCGGGCGATGTGGTGATCAGCGGTACCGCATCTGCTATTGTCCATATGGTGGAACTTCGGATCGACAACGGTATCTGGCAGCAATGTATGGGCACAGTCGAATGGTCGTATCTCCTCGATACGACGACCTTGATCGACGGCGCTCATCAGATCGCAGTTCGCGGCTCGAGTGCGGAACAGACCTCCTCCACCGTGTTCCTCACCCTCTATATCGAGAACACAGAGCCGAACCGCCCGCCGCGGTGTACGATCGAATCGCCCACTGAGAACGCGCGCGTCTCAGGGACGGTTACCGTGACGGGTAGTGCGACAGACCCCGACGGCGACGCGCTCGAGGTCCGATCCAGGGTGGGGCCCGACGGACAATGGACGCTGATCGCCGATCACGATTATGTTTCTGGCCGATGGTCGTTCGACTGGAATGTCTCGTCCGTACCCGACGGTTCGCATACGATCACCGTGGAGGCACGCGAACTCGGCGCCGGTGGCTTGTCCGGCCGTGACCAAATTGTTATCCAGGTGGCGAGCCAGCCATCGAATACACCGCCGGAGTGTCGTTTCCGATCTCCTTCACAGCTTTCTACGGTGAGCGGAGTGGTGACGGTTCGCGGTACTGCGCACGACCCTGACGGAGAACGGGACGCGCTCACCGTTTCGCTCAAGATCGACGATCGCGGCTGGGTCGCGGTGGCAGGGGTGGATCCATGGACATTTGACTGGGATTCGAGCGGTGTGGCCGACGGTCGTCACGAACTGTTTGCGCGTGCGTTCGACGGGGTCGACCACTCCAGCGTCGAACGGTTGGTCCTCGATGTGCAGAACACCGCTCAACAGGATAGACCCCCGCATTGTACCATCGCCGTGCCTGTGGATGGCGCAACAATCTCCGGTGTCATAACGATCAACGGCACGGCGAGCGATGAGGAGGGCGTTGTAGAGCGGGTGGAACTCCGTGTCGACGACGGCAGCTGGATGCGCGTTACCGGGACGGATCAATGGAGCTATCGATGGGATTCGAAATCGGTAGAGGACGGCGACCATACGCTCGAAGCTCGCGCATGGGACGGCGCCCAGTTCTCCTCTCTCGCCCGGAGCGATCTCGAGGTGAATAACACCCCCGTGGATCGCGCACCGTCCGTGGCCATCGATCACCCGACGAACGGGTCCACTCTCGGTGGTCTCGTGGAGATCACCGGCCACGCTTCCGATCCGGACAGCGGCCTCGAAGAGGTTTCCCTACGGTTCTGTGCGATGGGCGAAAGTGGCTCGGGAGGGTCGACCGAGGGCGACTGGGAGCCGGTATCGGGCACGGAGAGCTGGAGCTATCTCTGGGACACAAAATCCTCTCCCAACGGTGTCTATCGTATCGACGCGCGCGCCTATGACGGTGTGGCCCACTCATCGGTCGTCGCAGTGGAGATCACGGTTGAGAACATCGATCCGAACGAGCTGCCGACGTGCGCCATCGATCGTCCTGCGAACGGTTCGGTGGTCGACGGTACAATACATATTACGG
>CAZSUE010000629.1:1889-3439 GCA_964609045.1 uncultured archaeon
GTGCATCCGACCCCGACGGTGAGGTCGCATATGTGGAGTACCGCATCGTGGACTTGGATCAAACCTCGCAGTCTTCCGACTGGCAACGCGCAGTGGGAACGAATTCGTGGGAATTCTATTGGGAGACGGAGCAATGGGACGATGGGAATTATTCGGTACGGGCACGCGCATTCGACGGTTTCAACCACTCAGCCGTTGCGCAGCGCACCTTCCGCGTGCATAATAGGTATGAGAATCACCCACCGGCGTGCGTGATCCTTTTCCCTTCGGACGGTGCACTGGTCGAGGGGATGGTCGAGGTCTACGGTCAGGCCACCGACCCGGATGAAGATACACCGCTGGATGAAGCCGAGGGTGCGGTGGTACAATATGTGGAACTGCGGATCGCCGACGGAATGTGGATGCTGGCTGAGAATGTGCGCGACTGGTCGTATTTATGGGACACGACCACAACGCCCAACGGCACCCACCAGATCGTCGCGCGCGCCTACGATGGATATCTCTATTCCGCCCCGGCGACGGTGAATGTGACGGTGGCAAATGAGCAGAATGTCGCGCCGCGCTGCACGATCCATACCCCTCGAAACGGCTCCGAGCTGCGGTTCGATGTGTGCTTCAACGGTACGGCACATGATCCCGACGGTGCGGTGGTCGGTGTCTATCTCTCCATCGATAACGGTTCGTGGACGGAGGTGGACGGAGATACAAACTGGAGCGAATGGTGGTTCGAATGGTCGACCGTCGACTATCCGAACGGGAACTATAGTATTGCGATGAAGGCGTTGGACGACGGTGGTCTCTTTTCCGTGCCACGGGTGATCACCGTCCGCGTCGCGAACCCCCCACCGCTGCAGCACTATCAATTGGGCGGTGTGGATCGTATCATTCTCAATACGGATTGCTGGGCGGGTGCGCCGCTCACCGCATCATTGCTTGCGACCCGTTCGGTCTCCACCGCGATCAATTGGTCGAGCCACAGTAGTCCACTTGGAAGCGGGATGGGAACCGAGGCTTGGCTCAATTTTACCGATCTCTCCACCTTCTCGAGCCGTCTTGCGGTGACCTATTGGGACAGCGCGCTTTCCGGCGCCATCGTGACCGATAGCTACGCCCACGCGCTGCAGGTGGTGCCGCTCGCCACGCTCATGGACATTCCCATCCTCATCAACGGCAGTACCACGGAGCAATGTCTTTACGAACTGGGCATCGACCTCTCGCAATTGATCGTATATAATGTGGACGCATATGCGTCCTCGACAGCGTTCCAGTTGCGCGAATCGTCGATCTATTCGACGATCATCTCGGTTGCGCACGCGCATCCCACCGTGGCGCCGTACGAGTATATTGTGGTGACGAATCCGAACGATGGTCCGGGTGCGAGCGCCACCGCGCATCTCTCGGCGCTCGCCGCGCAGCTCGCCGTGTACCGCCACGGGCTCCTCCTCACCGTCCCCGCAGATGCGTCGGTCATCGAATATACCATCGATGCGGTGGTGGGGGAGCTTCAGGCGCTGAACTGGACGCCACAGTATATTGGGATCGTCGGCGAC
>CAZSUE010000630.1:0-3437 GCA_964609045.1 uncultured archaeon
GAAGACGATGGCGGTTGTGGTTGTGGTTGTGGTTGTGGTGATCGTGAGGGTGAGCGTTGGTGAGACATAGTATTCCATTGGATGATCATACATCGGGAGGAAAGACGCGTCGGTCGGTGCCGATCCGTTTCAGGTTTCGCCCGCCTCGTCGGGGATGCCGTCGCGGCGGACCCTTTCGAGTGCATGGAGGAGGTCGGGGACGTCAAACGGCTTCGAGACGAGCGCCATGGCGCCCGCATCGAGCACCGCCTCCCGTTTCTCCGGCGAATAGAGCGCCGTGATCGCGATGGTGCGTGCCTTGGGATCGAACGCGCAGATCTCCTTGATCGCATCGATACCGTGCTTTTTTGGCATGGCGATATCCATCAATACGATGTCTGGCTCATATTTCTTATACGCCTCCACCGCCTCTTCGCCGTCGACCACTTCGGCGACGATCTCGTAATCGTGGAACCCAAGAACGGTCCGGAGCGCTTTGCGGGTGGAATCCGAGTCCTCCGCAATGAGGACGGTCAGTGCAGCCATCTAATCCTCTCCCACGATATGCCCGAAAAGGAGCGGCTCCGGCATGCGTTCTTCATCGACCTCATCGACGATCTTGAGGAGGAGGTCGTTATAGGTATCCTTCAATATACTATCATGGGAAAAGAGATAGCTTTCGACCACCTCGAGATAATCGGAGAGTTGCGCTTGGATCACATGGAGGAACGAATCGATCTCGGTCAAATTCCGAAACACGCAAAAGAGGATGTGGGTGACCTCACCACCGGGAACGCGGTAGACGGAGACGATATTGGGATTGGAGACGATATACTCCTCTACTCCCCGTCCGCCGTTGTATTTCCACCCCGCAGGCGTGACCCGGATGTGGAGTATGGCAAAGGAGTTCAATCCCAGCGCCTCGAGGTTGATATCGGCGCGGTAGCCCTGGATCAAGCCCCGTTTTCCAAGCTTGTCGCGGATCTTCCCCACCCCCGCCGAAGAGAGGTCGAGCCGACGCGCGATGGTCATATTGGGACAACGCGGTTCCTTAATGATTTCTTTCAAGACCCGGCTTTCGTTGTCTGTTCGTAACATAGGTTCGAAAATGAAGAACCACAGTTAAATAGTTTTCATTATATATTGGACGAGCGGTGGAACGGTTTCAGTGTTGAACCGCCACTGCGCCATCACACCAGAGCGCTCCCCCAATGAGCCGAGAATAGGCGACGCCGATGATCATCGAAAGCCTCCTCGATACCGATCTCTATAAGTTCACCATGCAGCAAGTGGTGCTGCATCGGTTCTCCAATACCCACGCGCACTTCGCGTTCAAGAACCGGACCACGGGCGTGGACCTGCGCCGGTACCGTGAAGAGATCGAGCGCGAGATCGACGCGCTCTGCACGCTGCGGTTCCAGCCGGGCGAACTCACCTATCTTCGCAGGCTGCGGTTCATGGACGACGATTATATCGAGTTCCTCAAGCTCTTTCAGCTCGACCGGCGGTTCATCACGATCGATATCGCGCCGACGAGCGAGAGCAATGTTGGCAATGATACCGATACCGATAGCAACACCGATAGCGGTATTGGCACAAATATAGGTGCTAATGGCAACACCAATATAAACACTGAAGCCGACACTAATACTAATACTAACACTAATACTAACACTAACACCAAAACTAATACTATTACCAATGCTGAGAGTGAGACTGAGGCTGAGCCGAACGGCGGAACGCTGCAGATCACGATCGAGGGCCCTTGGCTCCACACCATCCTCTTCGAAGTACCGGTGCTCGCCATCGTCAACGAGGTCTATTTTCGCAACAGGGTCCGCGGCGATGCGCGCACGGCGGCCCAGATCGAGGGGGAAACGCGGTTGCGGACGAAGATCGGGCAGATGGAGACGGTGGAGGGGTTCACATTTGCGGATTTTGGGACCCGTCGCCGGTTCTCGCGCCGCTGGCACGATCGTATCATCGGCACCCTCGCCCGCGACGCACCCGCACATCTTGCCGGCACCTCCAATGTGGCACTGGCGAAGCGTTACGGCCTCACGCCCATCGGGACCATGGCGCACGAGTTCGTCCAAGCCGCGCAAGCGATGGTACGGCTCGAGGATAGCCAGAAGTTCGCGCTGGAGAGCTGGGTCAAAGAATATCGCGGCGATCTCGGTATCGCGCTCTCAGACACGCTCGGCATGGACGCGTTCCTCCGCGATTTCGACCGCTATTTCATGAAACTGTTCGACGGCGCGCGACATGACTCGGGCGATCCGTATGAATGGTGCGAGAAGTTGCTGGCACAGTACGAGCGCGCGGGAATCGACCCACAAAGCAAGGTGGCGGTCTTCTCCGACGGGCTCACCTTCCCCCGCGCCATCGCGCTCCATCGGCGCTTTCGGGACCGCATCCGCACCTCGTTCGGGATCGGCACGAACCTCACCAACGACCTCGGGCCGCGTGCACTCCAGATCGTGATAAAAATGATCGCGTGCAACGGTCAACCGGTGGCAAAGATCAGCGACAGCGCGGGCAAGCAGATGTGTCGTGACAATGCGTACCTCGCCTACCTACGCCGTATATTCGACATCCCGCCGCGCGCCGATACCAATGCGTGACCGATGGAACCAACCAGTCACTTCACTTCTCTTCTCTTCTCTTCTCTTCTCTCTCGCTAGCTACTTCTAACTACTTCTAGCTACTTCTTCCTACTTGAGCCAGACCCAGAGGCTCGAACCCATGGCCCCGCCGACGAGCACCCACATCGCCCACCGAGGGAGGGGTACGACGATGACATCCACGAGTACGAATACGATCGCGACGCCGAGGACGACTATGAGCCATAAGCGGAACCGTTGTTGTGGGTCCAGTGCCATAGTACACCTCTGACAGTCAGTTCATTCTACATATGTGAAAACGACGGGAGCGACTGGGGTTGGGCAAACGGGCGTCGAGAGGTCGGGCCCCGCGGTCTGCAGCGGGAACCACCTCTTCCGCGTGGAGCCGGCCGCTCGGAATGGTGCCCGCAGAACGATGCGAGCATGCACGGGAGGCGATTGCGCGCGTTGACCCCGTCGAGCGTGGGCACCTTCCAGGCAGAGCACATAGTTAATACTTTTTTTGGCGAAGACATATATACTCGACCCTTTGAATGGAATGAGCCCGTGGTGAGAGAAGGGTGCGGCGTTATTAGTACTACTGCTTATGGTTTGTGGCGAAAAGCTAAATAGGTGCAGTAAGCGGCACGGAAGGAACATCCTAACGAGGCTGACTGACAACCCATTTCATATCGGGTCCCTGGAGCTCTAGTACTTGGTCCTTTCGGATTTAGCAGAAAGGGTTCCTTTGGACTTCCTTTCTGCGAACATTGGCGTAGAGGAAAATTGTGACTCCGCCAATATTCAGCAGAAATGGTCCCTGCGGGCTGCATTTCTGCGAACATGGCCAAAGGG
>CAZSUE010000631.1:0-3430 GCA_964609045.1 uncultured archaeon
GAGCACGCGTTTTACCTTCCAAGTGCGCTACATCGACGCCGACGGCGACCTCCCCACCACCATGGCGGTAGAGGTGGGTGGAACGAGCTATGCAATGGTGGAGGTGGACCCGTTTGATGGGACCACGGCGGACGGCAAGCTCTATCAGCGCAGGCTCCAATTGGGGAGCGGCACTCCACGGCGCCGAGGTGCCGCAGTGGCGTACCGTTTCCACGCCTCGGACGGGTTGAACAGCACTTCGCTTCGCTCCGCGCCGGTGGTGAACGACCCGCCCCTCCTCAATCTCTCCGCGCCGCCCTCCGCCACCGAGGATGCGATGTTCACCTATCAGGTGAACGCGAGTGATGGCGACAACGATACGCTCATCTATTTCTTCGATAACGCACCAGGCGGGGCGACGATCGACCCACGCACCGGCCTCATCCAGTGGCGACCGAACAATACCGCGGCGGGGCGCGTCCATCAATTCGTCGTCAATGTCACCGACGGGACCGACTTCACCACCGGCGCCTTCTCGCTCGTCGTCATCAACACCAACGACCCGCCGTCATTCGATTCGTACCCGACGAATACTACCGCGTTCGAGGACCGGAACTACACCTACACGGTGCGTGTCTCCGACCCGGACCTCGTTACCGGGACGGGGGAGACACTGGAACTGAGCCTCCTCGCCGGCCCGCCGGGGATGGCTCTCGACGAGGGTGCGGAGGGTACGGCGACCCTCCGCTGGCGACCGGCGAACGAGGACTGCGCCCGGCAATGGTTGGTCCGGCTGGCGGTGAGCGACGGTGAGGTGCAAGTGGAGCAGAGCTTCACCCTCTATGCTATGGATCGCAACGACGGGCCGGTCATCCTCTCCTTGCCGACGAACCGTACACCGGTGGAGGCACGAAAATGGACCTATCAATTGGTCGCCGATGACCCCGATCTTGCGAACCCCTCCGGCGAATATCTACGCTACCAATTGATCGAAGCACCGTGGGGGATGAGCATCGATTCCGGCAGCGGGCTCCTCTTTTGGGAGCCGTCGAACCATGATGCGGCGCGGTCGCATTTCGTGGGCGTAGCGGTGATCGACCGCGAGGGGCTGCGCGACGAAGTATCGTTCACGCTCAGCGTGCGGAATGTGAACGACGCGCCGGTCATCGTCAGTACACCGCTTGGCACGGCGTTCCTCAATGCGACCTATCGGTATCGACCGGAGGTATACGACGCGGATCTGGAGAACCCGTCCGTCGAGGCGCTCAGCTACGCGCTCCTCGACGCGCCGCCGGGGATGAGCCTCGACGAGGAGCACACTCTCACATGGGTCCCGACCGCTGACCAGATCGGGCATTTCAGCATCACCTTCGCAGTGGTCGATTCTGAGGGCGCGCGCGCCATCCAGCAGTTCGATATATTAGTGGATTACGCCCGCCCGGAGCTGGTGGTGATGCTCGATGCTAAGCGAGATAGTGTGGCACCGGGCGATAGCATCGATTACACCATCACCATCGAGAACAATGGGAGCGGTACCGCGTTCGAGGTGGTGGTCAGGAGCGAACTGGAGGACGAATTGGCGCTGGAGAACGCCTCCATCGAGCCATTAGAGATCGGCCGGCGGCTCTACTGGAACCGTTCGATCATGGAACCGGGCGCCACTCCCTCCACCATCACCGTTCGTGCCAGGGTGAGCGCCACGGCAGGGAACGGCACCCTCCTCATGCATCGTGTCGCGGTCTATTATAAAAGCAGTACGGGTGCGCTCGAGTTTGTGGAGTCGGACCCTGCCATGACGACCGTGGTGGGCGGGAACGAAGCGCCATGGTTCGTCAATGCGCCCGCACCGCTCGTCATTGCCGAGGATAGCGCGCCGGTTATCATCGATTTGCGCGATCTTGCGCGCGATGATGTGGACGCTCCCACCGAGCTGCGCTACTTGATCGCTGGGGCCAATCGTTCGCTCGCGCGATTCAGCCTCAACCAAACCCGCACGGCGAGCCAACTGGTGGTCACACCGCTGCCGGATGCGTACGGGAACCAGTCGGTAGAGCTGCGCGTCACCGACAGCAGCGGCATGACGGCGAGCTGCCCGTGGTGGGTCAATATCACGCCGGTGAACGACCCGCCGCGGCTCGGCAACCTCCCCAACGAACTGTTCGTCCATTACGGGACCGATTACCGGCTCGATCTCACACCGTACATTACCGATGTGGATACTCCGCTTTCGGCGCTCGAATGTGTCATAAGCGACCCGGAGCATGTGCACTACCAGCCGGTCGCCCTCACCTTTTCCTACCCCGCCAGTGAGCTGGGCAAGACCCACGCGGTGACCGTCAACTTCAGCGACGGAGATGCCAGTGTGACCTACTGGACGCGGGTCCATATTACAAAGGATCAGGTGCCGGTACTCGTCGAGCCGCTGGAGGACCTCGAACTATTGGAGGATTCGATCAATCGTGGCGTACTCGATCTCTCCGTGCATTTTCTCGACCGCGACCCGAACGATGTTTTAGAGTATAGCTATGAATTGATCCAGCTCAGTTCCGCGGTGGATATCGTGATCCAGATCGCGGAGGACGGGCGCGTCGATATCGAGACGCGCAACGATACCAGCGGCGCGGTGCTCGTCGTGTTTTGCGCAACGGACCCGGTGGGCGCGTTCGTCCAGGCGTCGATGACCGTCCATGTGCTCCCGGTCAACGACGCACCGACCATCGCGCAACTCCCCACCGTAGCGGTCCGGTACCAGCATCCTACGACTTTCAACTGTTCGCCGTACATCGACGATGTGGATACACCGTTCGCAAGATTGCATATCGCGGTGGAGACGCCCGGCGTACGAACGGACCCCGATGAGCCGTCGGTGCTCCATATCGAGTTCGGAAAAGAGTGGCTCAATAGGACGATCGAGGTCCCCATCGCGGTGAGCGACGCACTCGAGACCACGACGGGCGTCCTTCGGGTGCGGGTGGTGCACCATTACCCGCCGCAGCTGCTTGCGCCGCTCCCGGCTATCGTCTTCGACGAGGATACCGTCGCGATATCGGTCTTCGACCTCGACGACTATTTCAGCTTCGAGGAACCGGCGCATTACGCCGTGGTGGGGAATATCAGCAAAAGCATCAATATCACCATCGACGGAGAGGGACGCGTCACCGTTAGGGCGGCGAAGAACTGGTCGGGGGAGGCGCGCGCGACCTTCCGGCTCTACGACCGGTATGGGGCGTTGGCCGAAGATACCGTTACCATCACGGTCAATGCGGTGAACGATCCGCCCGCGGTTCGAGCGATCCCCACCCAGAAGGGCACGGCGGGTGAACGGTGGGTGTTCGACCTCGCACCGTATATCGTCGACAGCGACGATGCGTTCGAGCAATTGACGATCGGTATCGAGGATGACAACCCCAATGTCACACTCGTAGGCCATTTGCTTGTTTTTGATTATGGA
>CAZSUE010000632.1:0-3419 GCA_964609045.1 uncultured archaeon
CGCTCTCGAGAACGATGAACGCCTTCAGCTTCCCGGTGAGGATGCGACAGAACGCGCACTGGTCCACAGTACGGTCTGGCTCAGCATTCGGATCGTTCTCGTCGGCGATATGGATGGACTCACTTCCCTATGGTCTCCCGGCAAGGCGGCGAGGCGGCAAGGCGGCGAGGCGGCGAGGCTGGTGTCGACGATGGTGCGATTTGATCGAAGGCGAGAGTGTCTATGAGAGCTCCGATCGGAGCGCCTCGACGATGGCGGGCGCGGCGGAGAGCGCACGTGCGGAATTCTTGATCGTATCGGTGGCGAACACGCCGGTGCAGATCGATTTGACCCGATCGAGACCGTCCTTTGCAAAGAGCCCGTGCGTGCACGCCGCGAAAATCTTGGTGGCGCCCTGGTCGCGGAGCTGCTCTGCGGCGGTGGCGATAGTCCCGCCGGTGGAGATGATATCGTCGACGATGGCGACATTGAGATCCTTCACCTGGAGGTTCTTCGGCTTCATCACCACATTGCTCCCGTTGAGCCGCGTCTTCTCGAGATAGTCCCAGCTGCATCCCAGTTCGTCCGCGGCGATCCGCGCCAGTTCCACGGCGCCTTGATCCGGGGCGAGGACGAGGTCGGGTTGCAATGGCGAGAGGAACGCACCGATCTCGCGCATGGCGGTGATATTTCGTGCGGGGATCTCGAACATCCCGAGGATCTTCTCCTCGTGGATATCCACGGTCAGGAATGTATCCACCCCGATCTGGAGATGTCGCGTGAGCGCACGCGCGCTCACCGCCTCACCACTCTTGAACTTTTTATCCTGGCGCGCGTAGCCGAAATACGGTACCACGAGGATCAATCGCTCGATATCGAACTCGCGCACCGCATCCACGGTCAAGAATAGTTCGATGATGCACTCGTCGGGGTAGGTGGTCTGGACGAGGACGACGGTATCGCCGGTGAGGTCGTCGGGGATCCGTACATAACATTCGCCGTCCGGATACCGACTGGCCTCCACCACCGCAAGCCTCGAACCCAGCCCTTTGGCGAGGTTGATCCCAAAATTGATCGATGCAGAACCGGAGACGACCACGATCTCGTTCATGGGGTTGAATCTCTATTTGCTATTTAAAGATAAGGGGACGGTGAAGAGTAAAGGGTAAAGGGTGAGGGGTGAAGAGTAAAGGGTAAAGGTAAAGGGTGGGGGGCGGTGAAGGGGGAAGGGTGAAATGGTGACGAAAGCAGGTAGCTTACGCTTACAGGCGTCTGGATCTGAGTTCAAGCACACCGATGGGTAGATCAGCCATGTGAGATCGATTTTCAGCGGCGATCGCGTCGACGAGTTTCGGATCAGTGGGGTCCGTTCGACGGTGGGTGCGAATGGGACGACCAATGCCGACTCGATGATGCACTCGGCCAGTTACCGACCGATACCTGGTTGTGGAATTGTCTAGGTTGGAGTTGATGGTGCTTTTAGTGGTGCTCTCGTTGTCGATGCGCGTGCTGGGCGCTCGCCTCCACTCCCGGTTTTCGCGCTCGTCTACCCCGCAACCGTGTAATGATGTATGAGGCGACGCCGAGTGCGACCATCACCCCGACACTGGTTACGATCGCTAGTGGCCAGTGGACCGCAAGCGGGAAGCTACTACCAGTGATCGTCACGACGAGCATCATCGGGATGAGCACCCCGATATACATCAGCAGCCAGTAACGTAGCGGTGTGCGCCCCAGGAAAATGAGTGTGCGTGCCCACGCCGTCCCCGTTCTTCGGACCACCCACCGGAACGCAATGAAGGTGAGAAGCGCGATGAGCGTACTGAGCATCATGAACGACGGCGTCGCCCTCGATTTATCGATCGGGGTGAAGAGGAGACTGACGAGAAAGAGGATGAGTGTCACGAAGAGGACCCATGCAAGGATCTGCCGAGGGCTCCCATATGGCCGCCCGCTATGATCAGCGCTCTCGGACCAAATACGGGTTCGGGCCGTACCGTGATCGGTATCGATCAGCATCGAACCGAGCATCATCCCGATGAGCATCACTGGGAGGTAATACACCGCCGCGGAGTACCCACCGAGGTAATGCGCGGTGAATGAGTCGGTCCATCCCAAACGGTCGATGACGATGTACGAGCTAGTGATCCCGAGGATGATCCCAAGCTGCCCACGCCAGTCGATCCGTGAGAGCGCGATGCATGCGAGGAACAGCAACGCGCTGAGGAGCACCTCGTCCATCTTCCCGAACCCCATGGCGGAGAAGTACGAGAGCGAGACGCCAACCAAGGTGAGACGCCCGAACCGCCCGAGGACATCACTCGCCGTTTCACGCTGTGACTGCGCTCTCCGCTTCTCGAGATAGAACGAGAGCGAAACACCGCTCGTAAAGAGGAAGAGCGGAAGCACGACATCACCGGCGTGGAACGCGCCGGCCACATTATGCTTCAGCGCGTCCGGGAGGTTCGCGGAGAGTTTGAGCGTGAGCGTGAAGAAGACCATGAGGACGATCGCGAGACCGCGGAACGCGTCGATGCTCGGGTCACGAGGCAACGGTCTTCGTCCATATTCACCTTCATATTCATTTTCATGTTCATGATCATGTTCATGATCCTGGCGTCGATCCATGATGCTGCGTCCTTTTTGTACAAACAATGGCTGCGATAATCAGAGGGAGTGCGCTCCGATCCGGTCGATGAAAAGAACCGGTTCGGAGGAGAGGGAGAGAGGGAGCAACGCGAAAGGGATGAGCGATAGGCCCCGAGCCGCGATATCAGTACCAGTGATTGGGAGCGGAGGAGCCTATCGAGCGCTTCATCCCGAATTGCCTGCCAGATTCGATTACCATGCGCCGTGCGCCGCGCCGGGGATATGACCCGCCTCGTAGTGCGTAAAACTCCGCACGGAAAGAACGAAGGGATCGTTCGTGCGGTCACCGTCGTAGAGGGTCGCATGCAGTGCGGTGGCGGTGACGGTCATCGCCATGGCCGTTTTTGCACAATATCAAAGATAGGTGAGGACGAGCGCGGTGCCGCCCAGTGCCGATACGCCCAGCGTGATGGAGATAGGGAGCCCGGGAAGCATGGGATGCTTTTCGAGCAGCTTGATGGTGATGACGAACCCGGCGACGATGCCGATGGTGGTGGCGATACAGGTGACCCATGGCGCGATCATCCCGAACTTCCCGGTATAATCGAGCCCGAACCGCAGCCCCTGTGAGGCGAGCATGGCGTAGAACACGAGATCGCCGAGCCCGAGGTCCCAATTGCGCGTCGAGAAGGTCATATTGTTGAGGATATCGCCGTTCTCCATCCCACGATCGCGATCGCGATTGCCACCACGTTTCGGTCGCAGCCGTTTTCGAGACCAACGTTTGGGAGCTGGTGCGCCGCCGTTGGCTTCGGCCTGTTGGGTACTCGACGAGCGGTCGGCACCGATGG
>CAZSUE010000633.1:0-3416 GCA_964609045.1 uncultured archaeon
GGGGGAAGAGAAGGGTGAAATGGCGACGAAAGCAAATAGCTTTCAGGGTTAACTGCGATCGGTGGAAAATTTCGAGCTCTTCGAAAAATTTGACATAACTGTTTGGGTTCGAAATCTTATGAGGCTGACCGAGAACTCGGGCGTACCTGAACCTATATTTAGTTTTTGCCCAGAAAGTTGAAGTACTAGAATTTTGGCCACCTAATGCGTAGTAGGTTGTCGGTCCCTCTCTTATACTATGGTGCGAGGAGGGGAAATATGAACGGTTCTCATGAACCGCGAGGAGCGTTTCAATTGATTGACCAGGATCTCACCCTTCCGATATTGTTCACGAACCTCTCCGCAAGAATCAAATCATGCCCGGCCCATGACATATAGGCCCATTGCATCGTGCGCCGGTTACCCATTGCAAATTTGTGATAGAAATGGCGAGAATTTTGTTCGTCGCAAATGAAGAGGAGCCGCGACCCCGGCTCGTAGAATATTTAGAGGAGGCGGGTCACGAGGTCGACCATCCGCCGGATGCGGCCGGTTTGCTTCGGACGCTCGAGACCGATGCGTACGATGTTCTTCTTATCGACCTCACTTTGGAGCATATCGACGGCGTTAGGCTATTGAAGAGGGTCACCGAGCGCTGGCCTCGGCTGAGCGTCGTCGTTCTGTGCGAGGAGCCGACCACCGAGAGGGCGAACGCCATTTACCGGGCCGGTGCGCATGCTCATCTCACCACACCGCCCGCCCGCGAAGCGCTGTGTCGGACGGTGGAGAATGCGGCGGCGCTCAAGCGCCTCATGGAGGAAAAGCGTGCACTGGAGCGGGGCAATGGGCGTGGAAGCGAGGAGTTCGAAGAGCTGGTCGCAGAGCGAACCGCACCTTCGCGCGAGAGCGAGGAGCAGTTTCGGCGGATTTTCGGATCGGCGAATGTGGGCAAGGCCAAAACCCTCCCCAGCGGCGAGGTCTCCTTCAATCGAGCGTTCTGCGATATGCTCGGATATACCGAGGAGGAACTGAGGAACACGAAATGGCAGGAGTTGACACCCGAGGAGGACATAGAACACAGCATGCAAATGATCGGACCACTGTTGGAAGGGGGAGAGGATTCGGTACGATTCGAGAAGCGATACAGACACAAGAACGGGTCGTATGTTTGGGTGGACCTCAGTACCGTGATACACCGTGACGATGACGGCGAAGTGCTCTACTTCATCACCACGGCGGTCGACATCACCGACCGTAAGAGGGTGGAGCGTCAGCTACGCGAGCGTGTGAAGGAGATGAGCGCGTTCTACTATCTATCGGAGCTTATCGAAAAAGAGGGGGTTCGAGCGGGCACAGTGGAGAATATCTATCGGTCGCTCGCGGATCATCTCCCCTCATGCTGGCGATATCCGGCGATCGCCTGCTGCAAGATAGAGATGGGTGGTGAGGAATACCGGTCAGATAATTATGCGGATCCCGTGTGGACGCAATCGAGTCGGATATGGGTCGACGGCGAAATTGTTGGCGAGATCACGGTGGGATATCTCGAAGCGCGGCCGGAGCTGGATGAGGGACCGTTCTTGGAGGAAGAACGTTGGCTCCTCGACTCTATCGCGAAGCGCATCGGGGGTTTTACCGAACGAAAGAAAGCGAAAGAGCATGTCGAACGCCTCAATTCATTATTGAGATCGGTGCGGGATGTGAACCAGCTCATCGTCCAGGAAGAGAATGTGGAGACCCTTCTCGAGGGTACATGCGAGATACTGTTTCGGACCCGCGATTACCAGAACATCGAGGTCGCCATGGTGGATGATGACGAACCCTTCGATCGATTCACACCGGTCGCCGGTTCGGGCGTTTACGGTACGCGAAGCTGGGAGCTGACGAGTGATGGCGGCGGCGATGCGCCCAATTGCATCAAGAAATCGTTTCGTGATGCGCGCAGCGTGATCGTGAAGGAAGGGGCAGCATTTTGTGATGGTTGTCGGTATCATCAAGAGGCGAGGAGCCACGAAACGATCGTCATTCCGATCAACGACGCCCAGCAGGTGGTCGGCTTCTTTCTTGCGAGATTACGGCCCGAGCGTCGATCAGGGTCGGAAGAGATCGAGCTGCTCGAGGAGATCGCGAGCGATCTCGGGTTCGCGCGGGGGAAATACCGCGCCGAGGCGGCGCTGCGCATGCGGCTTCACTATGAAGAAGTGCTCTCCAGGCTTTCGACCATGGCAGTCAATGTCGAAGATGTGGGATCGTATCAGGAAGAGTGCCTCGGCATTCTCGGTCGGAGCCTTTCGATGAGTCGTGTCTATATCTTCGAACACGACGAAAAGACGAATACGATGGATAACACGCATGAATGGTGCGCCGAAGGGGTTACGCCGCAGCGGGACGAGCTGCAAGGTATCCCCGCCGAGATGCTTCCATGGTGGGTCGAGACGCTTCGCAAAAGAGAGATCATCTGTTATCGCGACATCGAGGATATCCCCGACGAAGGTACCAAGAAGATATTGAGACCGCAGGGGATCCGCTCGATACTGGTGGTACCGTTATTTGTCCGGAACGAGTACTATGGGTTCCTCGGTTTCGATCTCTGCTCCCATTATCGCGATTGGAAGGTGGAGGATGTGGCGATCCTCCTCTCGATCAGCCGCATCATCGCCGGTGTTATCGAGCGAACATGGGCGGAAAGGGAGCGCAAGCTTCTCCGCGCGCAACTCGTCCATGGCCAGAAGCTCGAGAGTATCGGCACGCTCGCGTCCGGTGTGGCGCACGAGATCAACAACCCGATCAATGTGATCATGAACTTCGCCCAGATCATCGAGGACCGGCTCGATGTCGACGATGAGCGCGAGCGTAAATTGAGCGAGTACACGGAGATGATCCGCGACGAGACGGAGCGTATCGCGAAGATCGTTCGCAACCTCCTCGCGTTCGCGCGGGAGGAGGATAAATCGCACCATCCGGCGAAGATCGGCGATATCGTCGACGCGACGCTCTCGCTCCTCACCGCGACCATGCGCAAGGACCAGATCGTGGTGGAGACCGATATATACAGCGGGCTTCCCGCCTTCGAATGCCGACCGCAACAACTCCAACAAGTTCTAATGAATCTGATCACGAATGCGCGCGACGCGCTCAATAAACGCTTCCCGAAATATCACGAAGAGAAGCAGATAACGATCGCCGCCGATGTGGTCGAGGAGGAGGGTGAAGACGAAAGCTGGCTACGACTCGTCGTCGAGGACCGCGGCTGCGGGATACCCAGCGAGATCGTCGATCGTATCTTCGACCCGTTCTTTACGACGAAGTCGCGCGCGGAAGGGACCGGGCTCGGGCTCTCCGTGAGCCACGGCATCGTTAAGGAGCACGGCGGGAGAATCGCGGTGGAGAGCGAGGTGGGCGTAGGTACGAAATTCATTCTGATGCTGCCGGTGGAT
>CAZSUE010000634.1:0-418 GCA_964609045.1 uncultured archaeon
GTCGGAACCGGTCCACCCGCCCCGGTGCGCAATATAGTCGCTTTTGAAGCTTCCGTCAATCCGCTGGAGCCCTTTGATCGGCGTGGTGAGATCGGAGCTATCCTCGCCGATGGTATCGAGCTGCAGCGCGACGGAAGCGGTATCGACGAGGGTCTGGTACGCTGGGTCTTCGTGGTTGCTCGCGTATGCTGCGGTGGACGTGTTCTGCCACCGGTCGAGCGTGTCACAGATGATCGTGACATTATCCGTATCACCGTACCGATGGAGCGGATAGAGCGCGGTTGCGATCCGCCAGGGATCGTGGTTCGCCGGCTTGCCGAGCGCGCTGTCGTTCATATAATCGAAATAGCGCTCGATATCCCAGGAGTGTACGAGCGTGTCCATCGCGGCATCTGCATCGACCGCATGGCTTCCGTAG
>CAZSUE010000634.1:428-2872 GCA_964609045.1 uncultured archaeon
CTGCTCGGCGAAACGGTAAAGGAACGCGAGTTCTGAAAAGAACCCGGCACCGACCTCGTCACCGCTCCCGAGCCGGTCCGTGTACCAATCCAAGGTATAGGCGCCGTTACCCGTTATGAAATCCGCGACCCGCTCGGCGAGTGCGAGGTATCGCGCGTCCCCCGTCGCGTCGTAGACCGAGAGGAAGGCATCGCCCATGATCGTACTGAGAAGCGGCGAATAGACACCGGTGTAGTTCCAGGTCCCGTTGGGCGTACCCGAATCCGCGCGGGTGAGCGGCTCGATATTCTCGGTCGTTTCGAACCAATCCGCGAGGCTGTCGATGACGGTGTCGATGCGCTCGACGAGCGGCGGGAGGGTCGTCGTGCTCTCTTCGACCGTTACTTGAGCAGAATAGATAATCTTGTCCGACGGTTCGTGCACGATCTGGATATAGACATCGGTACTGGTCCAATCGCCGTGATCGTTCACGATAGTATCTGCGATTTGGTGTTCGTAAACGATGAGCGATTCGCCCGCGTTCCAGTTCTCGGTATCCTCGCTGTTCGGCATGATACTGGTATGTGGATACGGTGCGTAGGTGTCACCGTTGGGCGAAATGAGGACCTCGATCTCGCTTAAGAGCAGCTCGCCCTCGGTCATCGCCACGGCGACGATCGCTTGATCGTGCGCCTTGTTGTCCAGTGAATCCTGCGAATTATGCATCTCGAAGAGCGCGCTCGGTGCCTGTGTCCGCCCCATCCCACCTTCGCGCACCGTGTTCATGGCCCAGATATAGAGCACACCGGAAAGGATCACAGCGATACCCACGATGATGATGATAGCGACGACCGGCGAGATCGAGCGCTCGTCTTTCGACCAGCGCCGGAAGCGCTGCGGGTACTTCCGTCGCCGCAGCCCGATGAGGATCAACCCGAAAGTAGCAGCGAGGAGGAAGAGGAGCTCGAACGGGAGCGCGAAGGAGCTGTGGCTCGATTCACTTCCGCCCCCCTCGTCACTCCTTTGGCCCAGACCACGGAAATACGTCCCTTCATTGTTATCAACTAAGTTACTCACCGATCGTGTCGATGGTGTGGTATAATCGCATTCTGCGCCCGGCGTCGCGATCGTCTTGATACCCTCATCGATGAACCCGTCACCGTCGTTATCGATCGCGTCGAACTTCTCGAACGCGCCCGGATGGATTGCCGGATCGTAGGGGGCGGGATCGATGAAATCCGGGACGCCATCACCATCGGCGTCGGGGACATCCCCGATAGAGGGATAGTCTGTTCCATCATCGAAATCGGTACCTGCCAACGTTTCGATCAGGTTCGAGTATCCATCCCCATCATAATCGTAACATGCATCGTACGGGTTCTGGGGGTTCAAGAATTCACAGGTATCCTCTACCTGATCGGAAATACCATCGTTATCGTCGTCGGGATCGACAGCGTCCGGCACCCCGTCCGTATCGAAATCCAACGGAACGCTCGCGATATCATTGGGATCGCTCCCGCATTGCGTTTCGATCATATCACAATAGCCATCGCCGTCCGAATCGGTCGAGGGGGCCAACGGATCGATGTCGGTACCGTCGGGGGCGCCGTCACCGTCGCTGTCGGGATCGAGCGGGTTGGATCCAGCGGCGTATTCTTCACTATCTAAGAGGCCATCATAGTCAGAATCCTGAAGCGATGTCATGTCGAAATCCAATGTGCCGAAATAATACAGTTCCCAATCGTCGGGGATGCCGTCACCGTCGGTGTCTGGCGCCGCGGTCGGGTCCGTGCCCAATTCGTATTCCGCAATATTCGGGACCCCGTCGTTATCTCCATCCTCCGAACCATCCATGCTCAGATCGCCGAAATAGAACCGCTCCCAATCATCTGCGAGACCGTCGCCGTCGCTATCGGTATCCGCCCCCAACGGATCGGTTCCGATCAGCATCTCGACGATATCCGGCATTCCATCACCGTCCGAATCGGTACGACCGTCGGTGGTGGTGAGGTCACCGAAATAGTAGCGCTCCCAGGCGTCCGGGAGCCCGTCGCCATCACTATCGATATCGGGTGTTAGCGGATCGGTTCCGATGGTCATCTCGGCGAGGTTGATGAGACCATCGCCGTCGTCGTCGTCCATCGGCGCGAAGTCTACCCCATAGAAATCTTCCCACACATCCGCCAGCCCGTCTCCGTCATCATCGGTAGACGCGTCGGTATCGTCGGTCGGATCGAGTCCGATGAGCATCTCCACATAGTTCCCAAGGAGATCGTCGTCCGCATTGCCCGTTGCGTCCTCGGCGTTGATGTCTGCCCACATCAGCTCTTCCCAGAAGTCCCAGAGAGCGTCCCCGTCCGCGTCGATCGTGCCGATCTTGACATACCAATCGTCGACGACGCCCGCGGCGCTCCAGCGGCCGCTGTAGGTATAGTCGTTCCAAAACGAGATTTTCGCACCGTAAT
>CAZSUE010000634.1:2882-3410 GCA_964609045.1 uncultured archaeon
GTATCCTTTGCGCGCCATTCGAACATGCAATAGCCGTCGTTATCGAAGGTGACAGACTGGCAGACCGTGAGGTCGGATTGCGAGCCGGATAAACCCGCGTTCGTCCAGTCTTCACCGCTGTCTTCGTAATCACCGTCCGCATTTTTGTCATAACGATACTCGACCGTTGTAGCGTCGACTTCGGTGTCGTCGTGGAACGAACAGCCGATGGTGACGGTGTGCGTATCGAACCAGCCGGAGGGCTGCGAAGGGGTGGGTGTATCGATCGTGAGTGCGCCCGCGTCCACCGCGAACGAGAATGAATCTGCTTGTGCGGTGGCGTTATCGAGCGTCAGACCGCTCGCGTTGCGGTATCGGACATTTCCCGCAATATCCTCCGCACCGATATAATAGTCCACGTGATCCCCGCTATCGTACACCGGATTCGGTATGGTCACACTCCCGGTGGAGCAATCCACACCGATCCATGAACCGCTATTCACGCGATAGAAGAGCGCAGACCAAGTAAAGCCGCTAACATCGGTGATC
>CAZSUE010000635.1:0-3408 GCA_964609045.1 uncultured archaeon
GAAAAGGCGCCGGATATCATCATATCGCTCCAATCGCGGATCGCGAAACTGAAGGCCAACGATGTGGATGTCCAGAAGGCGGAAGAGATTTTGCAGCTCGCCATGCTCACCCTCGAAAAGGAGGATTACGAGAAGGTCATCGAGATCATCCAGGACGCCGAGCGTGTGACGAGAACGATCGAGGAGCAGTTCGCCATCGACGCGCTCGGTGACGAGATCGACGAGTATCATGAGCTACTCGAGCAGATCGGTGCCATGGGCGGCGATATCAGCGATTCCACCGGGCTCCTCGATAAGGCGGTGCAGAGCTATAACAGCGGCGAGTACGATGCGGTGCCGAAATATCTCGAGATGTTCAAGAAAGCGGTGGTGCTCTATTCGCTGCGAAATCTGATCAAGACATTGGATCGGCGCGGGATCGAAATTGGCGACGCCAAGAACGAGTATCTCCTCGCGAAGCGCGCCTATGCGGAACGGAAACCGAAACATGGCTACATGATCGGGCGCAAATGCTTCGAGGCGCTGCGTCGTATCTACGAGCGGCGCGTGCTCATCGACGCGCTGCAGAAGGTGCGCGAGAAGATGCTGCAGCTCAAGCGCGACGGTGTGAATGTCGCAAAGGTGCGCAAGAAATTCAATATGATCAAGCCGGCGCTGAAGAAGAACGACCTCGACGAGGCGCGAAGCAAGCTCGAGGGTTGCGAGCGGATGATCGAGACCTATCAACAGAAGCTGGAAACGCTGGATGCGAACGCGACCGAGCTGATCGATTCGACGGCGATGATCATCGCGGGCGTGCGGAACCGCGGCGGCGACGCAAAACGCGCGTCGAACCTTCTCGAACAGGCGCGATTCGCGCTCAAGGAGCATGATTTCAAGAATGCGATCAAGTTCGGGAAGGAAGCGAAGGGTGAGGCGAAGAAGGCGCAGACCTATCGCGAGCTGATCACCACGCTCAAGACCGCCCGGCGCAAGATCGACGAACTAGAGCGCGACGGCGCCGATGTGGCCGAAGCAGAAGAACTGCTCAATAAAGCGAAGCCGGCGTTGCAGAACAAGAATTACGAGCGAGCGATGGAATATGCAAAAAAAAGTATCGCCACGGTGGAGGAGGGTGCGCACGCTCTTCGCATGCTCCGAACGCTGCGCAACACCTGGGATCGCATCCTCGAGGTGAAAGACCTCGGGCTGGATACGGAGGGGGCGGAGCGCAAGCTCAACCGTGCGCGTGCGGCACTCAAGCGCGGCGAGCCAGAGAACACGGGTGAACTGGCGCGCGAGGTGAACGGGGACCTCGCGGAGCTGAAAGCGAAATACGAATCGGCGCTCGCGCTCATCCAATCCACTCAGCGCACCATAAGCGAGGTGAAGCGCACCGGTGCGGATGTGAGTGCGGCGGAAGAGACCTTTGCGAAGATGGCGGACGCCATCGAGCGCGGCGCGTTCGACCGTGCCGAGGCGCTGGCGAAGAAGAGCGGTGAGGAGGCGCGTGGAGCGCGCGAGCGGTTCGAAACCGTGCTCGAGGCGGTGAAACTCGCCGAACAGGAGCTGAAGAGAGCGAAGAATATGGGTGTCCAGACACCGGCGGCTGATCGCCAGTTCGAAGCGGTCATCACCGCGTTGGAGCGACGCGAGCACGACGCGGCCCGTACGGGTGCGCGGGAGGTCTGGGAGCAGGTGAAGCGCTCTATTGCGCAATACGAGCGCCTCGTCGATATGATCCAGCTTGCGCAGAACAAATATAGCGAGCTGAAACGCAAGAATGTCGATGTCGCGCCGATCGAAGCGTCGCTCCGATCGGTGATGCGCGAGATGGACGCGGGCAATTACGACCGCGCCATCACGCAGACGAAACGCATCATCGAGCAGGGGCTCTCCACCGAGCTGACGGAGGTTATGGGCAGCGTCGCCGATACAACCTCCCCCAGGGGGTCTGCAACGAGCGCGAGGCACGAGAGGTTGTTCGAGTTCGACGACGACGATGTGCTGGAACTTGATCTGGATCGTGCCTTTCAAGCGCACCTCGATGACATGAGCCCAGGATCAGAGGGTAGCGGCAACGAGGAGGGCGCCGCCCGGTCCCACCCCACTAGGCGTGCGCACCCTCCAGCGGCAGAGGCGAAGGCTGAATGCGAGACGACAGGAAAACGCGATGAGGGGGTCGTTTGCCCACATTGTCACGAGCGCATCCCGGGCGATAGTATCTTCTGTTGTGTCTGCGGCAAGAAAGTAGGGTAAAGAATTTTTAGAGGGGATCCGATCACTGGCGGAGTTATTATGAGCGTTCGAGGTATGGGACGCGACCGAACGCCCCGCCCGCCCGCTCTCACTATAATATGATAGGGACCGCCCGGCGGCAGCGATGATGATCATGATCATGAGAGCCGATGGTGGAAGAGCCAATAGAGAGGGGCCCAGCGCGGGTCGGGGTCCCGGTGGGACACCTGGCGGGACACCGGCTGGGCCGAAAGGGACGAGGGCGTCGAGAGTGCCCAGGCTGCGAGGGAGAGACGATGATGGCGGTAAAGAGGATGGAGGCGGGCGTATTCGTATCCTCGCCATCAACGGCAGCCCACATGCGAACGGGAACACGGCGACGTTGATGCGGTGGGCCGCAGAAGGGTGTCAAAAGGCGGGCGCAGTGGTGGACTGGCTCCATATCGCCGCGGTGGATATCGGCTATTGTCAAGGATGCTTCTTTTGTTTGAGGACCGGTCGGTGCGTCCGAACGGACGACCTCTCATCGGTCCTCACGCGGGTGGACACCGCCGACGGGCTTATCGTGGGGTCGCCGGTGTACGAAGGCGCGCCAACTGCGCAGCTCAAATGTCTCATGGATCGTGTGGCGTTACTGGCGCTCTATTTTGCGCGCTTCGATAGCAAACTCACGCTCGGTGTGGCCACGAGCGGGTTGGCGCCCTGTGGGAAGACGGCGAAGGCGGCAGCGGGTGCGTTCGGCAGCTCTGTCGGGGTGCTCAAAGCGCATGTGGCCAGTCTAAAAGCCGGCTACCGTACGCTCAATGAAAAGGAGTGGCCGCGACTGGCGAGGCGTGCACGGCGGCGTGGTGCGCGTTTGGTGCGAAAGCTCCAACGGTGGGACGGCGGCGGGCTGCGCGTCGCATATTTCACCTTCCTCCGGACAAAACTGCTCAAGCGTATCGTGGTCAATAACCCAGAGCAGTTCGCGGGCGTGATCGCCGACTGGGAAGAACGGGGCTGGCTCGAGGCTGGTGAGGGGCAATGAGTAGCGACCCCGATCCTCATCTCGATGCGGTGAACTATGCAACGAATTGGCGAACCGGTCGAGTATCGATACTGGATGAGGGGGCGCCTGATAGAATGTAGGGTTGCGAGGCGATAGTGACCCTGAAGCAGCAAAACGTGGCCGATTCGCGAAGCGCCATCGGC
>CAZSUE010000636.1:0-3407 GCA_964609045.1 uncultured archaeon
GGCAGGCATCTCATGTTGCATGGCCAGAGTGGTGCGGGGACCTGTAGCGACCACAACCATGACCTGAGGCAAGAGGCGATGGAATTGGTGCTTTCGTCTCATGCTCTGTTTTGAAAAAACCTATTAGCCTCTGGCACCGATCCTTCACGCCTCTCGTCAGTGCTCTTGGGCTCCGCTGTGTTCAGAGGCAGTGTCACTCTGGATCGCATCATGTCATTTCATTTCATGTCATGTCCTGTGTATGGCTATCGATCGTTCGTTTCCGATCCGGAATATTGGCATCGATCTCTATCGTGAAGTCACAGTTTCGCAATATGATCGATATTTTGGGCGAGATGCGGCCGAACGGTGACCAAACTTTTAAGGCGCACGAATGCGTTTTTATCGATACCCTGGGGAGTATTTACCGAGGGTATTAACGGGAGAGCACGGACGTTTTGCACGTTTTCGTGTCCCTACGACGCATTACTCAGAGATCGCGCACTGGATACTATACCACACGATACTATACGATATCGAGCGTGGATCTGCTCTTTCGCTCGGCCACAGACCGTGGTACGCACGATCGTTAGAGGAATGGGAAGTAGGAAAGAACAAATACCCAGTGGCGCTATAGTTCCAAATGACTCCTCCGGGTAGCGAGTCTACCGAACCGTCCATCTCGATCTTGCATGCGCATATGCGGCTTTCGTTCGAGGTATTAATATGTCTGAATTATCCGATCATTCTCACGCTCTATCTCCAATTCTGAAACGCTGGCTGATCGTCATCGGGTTCATCGGCGCACTCGTCGCGGTGGTCGTCGTGTTCGGCTATCTCTGTGTGGGGGATGCCGAGGCTGAGGACTATTATGTGGATGCTACAGGTGGGGATGATAGTAATGACGGTTCGTCGGGCAATCCATGGGCGACGATCCAGCATGCGATCGATCATTCGTCCGACGGCGATACGGTCCATGTTTATGAGGGGACCTATCAAGAGGCAGTTACGATCGAGGTTGAGAACCTTACCCTCCAATCCGTCGATGGTGCAGCAAATACTCTGATCAATGGCAGCGGGGATTATGGGATCTGGGTGAAAGCCGATAATGTGACGGTGCTTGGTTTTCGGGTGAACGATAGTAAAAGCGGCATCGTCGTCCAAGATTCCAATGAGACCTATGTAGCAGATTGTATCGTCGAGAATAGTACCAATTTTGGTGCTATTATCTATGGATTAACAGAAAAGACGCAGAATAATACTTTTCAAAATATTACCGCCACAAATAACCCATGGGGTGGTATCTACATAGAATATAACGCCACTAACAATACTTTGATCGAATGTGTATCCTACAATAATCCTGCAAACGGGTTCGGAATAAACCGAGAAGCTCAATATAATCGTATCGAGAACTGTACGGCCTATAATAACAACTGGGCAGGCTTAGGAATGTTTACCGGTCCTTGGAGGGCAGAGGATGCTGGAATCAATCCCGGTGGCAACGACCCCGCCGGGCCTAGTTATAATACGATAGTCAATTGCACCTTTACCGATAACGGCGAAGATGGCATCAATCTTAAGACTTTGGATTATACTAATACTCAATGGGCGGGTTCGGGTGCTGGAGTAGACATTATGGGGAATACTTTTTCCAACAATACACTTACAAACAATGGCATAGCGGGGATCGTCATAATCGATCTGAGTGATGCAGGGGAAATTTACGATAATCAGGCAACCAATAACTCCATTTGGGGGAATATTAACTACGGTGTGAACAACTCAGCGGCCGCCGTTTTTCGAGCTCCATATAATTGGTGGGGCGACGCGTCCGGCCCGTATAACGAGACCGAGAACCCGACCGGAGAGGGGGACGAGGTGACCAGTAATGTCGATTTTTCGCCATGGTATACCGACGCGACGATGGGGCCGCTCTATTGGGCTGAAGATTGGACCGCCGGTTCGAGCGCCTCTTTTGAGAACGACGATATCACGGTCGCGGGCAATATGACTGTCACCAACGGCGCCGACATCACTTTTGCCAATCTCATCTTGGATGTGGCGGGCGCGCTCCGTGTGGAGGACGGCAGCGTTCATTTCGATAATGTCTCGCTCTCGGTGGGCGGTATCAGTGTCGCGGCGGGCTCCTCGTTCATCGTCACCGACTCGCCCAATACCGTCTGGGTCAACGAGAGCATGGTCTATGTGGACGGGTATTTATGGGTGAACGATACGCGGATGATATTGAATGTGACCGATACCGATCATTTCGGTATCCAGGTGAACGCGACGGGCGCCATCGATATCACGAACGGGTCGGTCATTACGAACAACCGCACCGGCTCGTATCCGGGGGTGAACTTCTCTTTCGTCCTCACGCGCGGGAGCTGGGGTAATATCACGGACAGCACGATCGTCAGCTGCGGCGATGTGGACGGACGGGGGCTGAATATCTCGTCGGACGATGTGACGGTATCCAATGTCACGGTGGTGGATGGCGACGGCGTTTTCGTCAACGGCTCGTCGCCGACGTTCGCACAGCTTACCCTCTGGTCGAATACGGTAGGGCTGAACCTCACCAACAGCGCCGTGGTGACGGTGACGAACGCGACCATCGCAGCGAACAATACACTCGCGTTCAATGTTACCGACAGTTCGGAGTTGACCCTGGTCAATTGTACCTTCGACCGTACCGCGACCTATGTCTCGAACGGCGAGGTGTACGAGAAGGCGTATCTCACCATCGAGGTCGTGGACGATACGGACGCGGCGATCGAAGGCGCCTCGGTGACCGTGAAGGAGGGCGGTGTCACGCTCGTGCATGAGACCACCGACGCGAGCGGGATGATCGAATGGATCGTTGCGACGAACGCCACCGATACCGGTACGGGGTGGATGCCGAACGGGACCTTTATCAGTGTATCAAACGAGAGCTATGGCTACGCGTTCCGGAACAATAACCGCACGGTGTACGAGATCAATTTTGGCGGTGCGAACGCGACGGTTACCTTCCGCGGGGATCGTGCGAAGCCGGTCCTCAGTGCGATCGAAATCACGCCGCATGTGGCGTCCGATGAGACCGCCTATTTCAATATCACCTTCAACGAGCCGATGAATACGAGCGTCGCGCCCACGGTGAGCTTTGGGAGCTATAGCGTGACCGGCGCGTGGTACAACGATACCGCATGGAACGGTACCAACAGCACCAGTATCGGCGATTGCGAGGACGGGACCTATACGGTATCGATCAGCGGTGCGGAGGATATTGCAGGCAATGTCATGGACGAGAACGCGACCGAGCGGTTCTATATCGGGAACCATTGGTTCGTGGATGCGGTGAACGGTGATAATTCAGGCGCCGGCACCGTTGATGATCCGTGGAAGACTATCACCTATGCGCTGGGGCAGATATCGTCCGCAGGTAC
>CAZSUE010000637.1:0-3406 GCA_964609045.1 uncultured archaeon
ACATCATCGGCCTATATCCTCGGCAAGCTCTCCGGCGCCGTCGGCGTACTCGCGGTCTATTGCTTCGTTCCACCAACGATCTACGCCGTTGCCATGGTCGGCACGCAATCCGGTACCGCGTACGGCATGAGCCTTCGGGTGCTCGGCTCGACGCTCGTCGCCGGTGCGCTCACCGCCTATTTCTTCGTCCCGATGGGAATTCTCCTCTCCTCGCTCACCAAGCGCAAGACCTATGCTGGCATCCTCACCTTCATCGTCTTCTTCGTGCTCTTCATCCTCGGCGGGATATTTGCGGAGTTCGACCCCAATTGGGTCCTCATCGATCCGATCCATATCCTCCATTATACCTACTACCGGCTCTTCGGGTTCGGCATCCCCGGCGTGCTCGACGAGACGCTCTACCTCGCATCGCTCAGCCTCATCCTCATCGCGCCGCTTCCGATCGTCTATATGCGCATCAAACGCAAGGCGGTGGGCAAATGAGCGCGCCGCGATCCAATAGCAATACGACATCCACACCGATCATCGTCGCGCACAACCTCTCCAAATGGTACGGCGAGGTGATCGGGCTGAACCATTTCAACCTCACCGTCGAACCCGGCATCACCGGCATCGTCGGACCGAACGGCGCGGGGAAATCGACGCTCTTCAAGCTCGTCTGCGGGATGATCAAGCCAAATGTAGGGACGGTCACCGTCATGGGCGAGCACCCCTGGCGTAACGATCGACTATTGGGCTCCATCGGGCTCTGTCCCGATTTTGACAACCTCGCCGACGATATGACCGGGAGGCGGTTCCTCCGGCTCGTCGGCGGGCTGCACGCAAAGACCGGCGCTCCGTTGCAGGAGCGTATTAAGGAAGTGGGCGCGATCGTCGGGCTGAGCGACGCGCTCGATCGCGCCATCGCGGGCTATAGCCGCGGGATGCGGCAGCGGCTCAAGATCGCCGGCGCGATCCTGCCCGACCCGCAGCTGCTCCTCCTCGACGAGCCGCTGAGCGGGACCGACCCGCTGGCGCGGCGTCAGCTCATCGAGCTGATCCAGCAGCTCCATTTCGACCGCGGGCACGATATCGTCGTCAGCTCGCATGTCCTCTTCGAGGTGGAGCGGCTCACCTCCACCGTGGCGCTCATCTATAAGGGGCGCGCGGTGGCCAGTGGCGAGCTCTCCGAGATACGCGCGCTGCTCGACCGCCACCCGCACCGTATCGTGATCGAGGCGGATCGCGACGCGCTCCTCGCACTGGCCCAGCGGCTGATCGTGCGCGACGAGGTGGTGGCGGTGCGGTTCAACACCTCCGCCGGCGCAGCGACCGATCGCAGTGATGAAACGCATGCGCAGGGCGCAGTATCAGCAACGGAACGGAGCCCAAACAAAGGGATCACCGTGGAGGTCGTGCGCCCCGACATCTTCTTCGACGCGCTGCCGCGGATCGTCACCGAACTGGATTGCGCGATAACGCAGCTCTATAGCCGCGACGAGTCGCTCGAAGCGGTGTTCAAATATATCGTGGGGTGGTGAATGTGGCGGAGGAGGCGATGAGAGCGCGGCGCGGGATGGCGACGGGCAGGTTCAAAGGCCATATCATCGGCTTTGCGGCCATCGCCCGCTATGCGCTGCGCAAGATCTTATTGAGCCGGCGGGTGATCCTCGCCGTCCTCATCGCCGTCCTCCTCGCGGCGGTGCTCGGCTACGCCGCGCAGCAAGAGGTCGAACGGCTCGCGTTCGGCACCGACCTTCTCGACGCGCTGATCCTCTCCTTCTTCCTCCCGATCATCGCCATGATCTACGGCGCGTCGATCATCCGCAACGAGATCGAGGATCGGAGCATCACCCAGATCGTCGTTTCGCCGCTTGATCGCATCGTCGCATACCTCGCGTACTACGTTGCACTCCTCGCCGCGCTGGTGGTGATCATGGCGCTCCTCGTCACCGTGGGCTTCGTCGCGTTCTTCGCGCAGCTCGGGATCGACGCCGACGCGGTCCGGATCTACGGCTCGATGCTCGCATTATCCGTTATCGGTGCGGCGGTCTATGCCGCGCTCTTCCTCTTTCTCAGTGTGCTCCTCAAGCGCCCACTCTATTTCGGGCTCTTCTACGCGTTCGTCTGGGAGGGCTTCATCGGGTCGATCCCCGGACCGATCCATACGGTGGCCGTCAAGCACTATGTCCGCAGTATTGCGAGCGAGTGGATGCCGTTCGGAAATCTTGCGGGATACGACGCCACCGCTCTCGGGGGCGCTTCTGCGGTGCTCGTCGGATCTATTGCAGCGTTTCTTGTGGTCGGTGCCATCGTGTTTGCGACCAAGGAGTTTCCCTGATCGTCGTCGTAGATAGGGCTGCGGTCGGCGCACCCAGGCGGACTGCGTCAGTTATTGGGAAACGCGGGGGCCGTACTATACTCACTGCCCCGTTCCTTCGGATCTTGCGCTGCCTTATTCTCGTTTCTGTCCGATGGAGGGCGCTGCTCGCGGTTCGGCGGTGTGGCGCGATCACCCCGAACAGATCGGGATGCGACGCTGGAACACGACGGTCTCGTCCTCGGCATTGAATCGCAACCGCAGCGCCACCATCTGGACCCCCGCCGCATGCGCCGCGTAAAAGACCTCGGCGAAGTCGGGGTCGGTGCGCTCGTGCGGGAGGAAGCACTCCGCGTCGGGTCGAAACACGAGGAACACGGCAGCGCCGGCGACGCCTGCGGCGCGTTCGTCCATCAATGTCTCCAAGTGGCGTCGGCCGCGTGTGGTCGGCGCGTCGGGGAAAAGCGCGACACCGTCCTCCGCGAGGGTACAGCCTTTCGTTTCGACGAGGAGGCGCTGGCCGTTGCTGGTGAGTTCGAAATCGAGCCGGCTGTGGCCGACGGTGACCTCTGCGTTCATCGAGGTGACCGGTGCGAACGGATTGATCGAGGGGTCGTCGTGTGCGAAGAGCGCTTCGGCGATGGCGCGGTGGTATGCGGAATTGATCAGTATCCAGTGGTCCTCATGGGCCGCCGCGATGATATCCCAATCGGTTTTGCGCGTGGTAGTGGCGCGGGCGCGGCGGACGAGCACGCGGTTGCCGGGGTAGAGGAGCTCGGTGAGGCGGCCGGGGTCGTGGACATGCACCGGCTCGCGCAACAGCCGTCGCGGACCGCTCTCGCCGCCGCTGGTCGCATCCATCCCCTTTTGAGCGCCAGCGTCGATATCGGTATTGGTCTCGATATCGACCAGCGTGAGGAAACGGTTCGGGCGCGCGCGGAAGGTCCCTTCACGGTCCCACTCGATCCGAAGCAGCGGCACATCTGGCATGGTCCCACAACCGGTCAGCCCCCATTTGGCTTTTGCGCATAGATGGCTCGCGCGCTCGATTGCGTCTGCGGACTATGGAATGGAATAGAAGAGAGAATAGAAGATAAACACATCTAA
>CAZSUE010000638.1:0-1839 GCA_964609045.1 uncultured archaeon
TTTTCCGATTCTATTCCCTTCCCAATCCCCTGTTCCCTTGTTCCCTACCCCCCGTTCCCCCCGTTCCCCGCCGCGCCGTGCCGCCACGCATTGCACCGCCTCTCGTTCGTGCGCGCGGTCGAACGGCGTGATGGATCACATCACATCACATCATCACATCGCAATAGAGATGTGGGGCCACCTTCATTTGATCGGGAACCCTCCGTATGGGACCCTCGGAAAGGGTTATCTACCATTCAAACGCTCTCGCATGATGATCGTTATGACACGAAAATGCCACCTGCCGGTGGCCATTGCGATAGTGTTGCTGACAGGGGCCGTTATCGGCTGTCTGGACCATGATGAGGATGTGAAAGATGACGAGGACGTAGCGCAAGGCACGCTCGAGTTTTGCGGCGTGCTGCCGACGACCGGTTCGCGCTCCATCAAGGGGCCGTGCACCAATGTGGACCTCCGATTCTTCATCGAGCGCATGCAAGTGAGTGCGGGCGAGATCAACGAGGGTATGACCGACGATCTCGACTGGCATACCATCTATACCGGCGATTCCGACGATACCCGAGATGGACTTCTCGGCACAGCTCCCCGTGGGCCACTACCGTAATATTCGGTTCGAGTGGAGGAACTGGTTCACATGGCTGTTCGAATGGAACGGCACGGTGCAGACCAAGAACGAGTCACACTTCGCGCCGAGCGATATCTTCTACGATCCCGCTTCGGAGGATGAATTCTTCTATGCCTCGATCAATAACAACGGAGGCACCTGGTACTACGATGGGATGACCCTCTATAATGTGAATCCGAACGAGAGGATGGGCGGGTTCGAGATACGGGAAGGACGAGTGACCAGGGTCAAGTGGCGGTTCAACGTGTTGACCGTGACATGGAACGATGCGAATGCCAACGGCGTTTACGATGCGGGCGACAGCCTTTCCGACTATCAAGCGCCGCCCGATGCACCGTCCTCTACCAATATGATGGATTTCATCATCGAGATGGAGTGATCGGTCCCGAGGGGGTGCGAGCGGACCGTGCGCCGCGCGGCGACAGCTCATACATAAGCTTTGCCCGGAAAAGCTATATACATGGAGATGCGGCAGCGGGGGCGGTATTTTAGCCAGTTCATGACCGTCCCACTCCCCTTCACTCCTCCTCTCGACGCGCGAGTCGCGTTCGTCCCCCCCTCCATCGCCCGCCCTTCCAAAATATTAATGAAGCGCGCGCTCGTTACCCTCATCAATGGTGAAAAAGGACGAGCTGCGTGAGAACGGTAAAGAAGCAGAGGACGAGCAAGCGATCGAAGAGGACGAAGAAGAACCGACCATCGAACTGGTCGTAGTAGAGTCGTCCATCCCGGTATCGGGCATGGCGCGGATGCATAAGCATTCACTCCATTACCTCGGCATCGAGGAGGGGAGCTATGTGACCGTCGGCACCGAGGAGCAGTCGATATTGGTCAAAGCGTTCGGCGACCTCTTCATCGCACCGCGGGAGATCAGCCTCCGGCCCAAGGAGCGAAAGAAGCTCGAGGTGAGCGAGGGAGATCGGGTCACCGTAGCCGCGTACGGTATGATCGGTGGGTTCGGTAAACGGCTCCTCCGGTTCTTCCGCCGCAAGAAGGACGACGAGGCCGAGGAGGCCGAGAACGAGGAGGTTGAAGCCGCCAGCGAGATGGAGCGAACGCGGGCGGTGTTGGAACAGTACGGCGTCCTCGATGCGTTGGGAGACCATCCCGAGCCGGCAAGACGGGCGTGACCGTCGCGGTGCGAGCGCGCTCTGGGAACAAGAACGAAAATGCGCGCTCCGTCATGTCGCGCCGTGTCTTGTCAGGTCATGCCA
>CAZSUE010000638.1:1939-3387 GCA_964609045.1 uncultured archaeon
TGCCACATTATATCTCGTCAGGTCATGCCATACCGCGCCATGTTTTATCAGGTCATGCCATGCCACATTATATCTCGTCAGGTCATGCCATACCGCGCCATGTTTTATCAGGTCAAGTCGCGGCATGCCGTATCATGCCACTTCTTGAAAATTCATATCTGACTTCGTGTTTCGTCTCCCGAGCTGCGCACTGGTACTGACGCTCTCTCTAGCGTTCGGCGTTCGGACAATATGCATTATTTATATCATAGCTCAGCTCAGCTCAGTTAACGACGCTAAAAAGCATCGCAGAGCCGGTGCGAGCGCTGTTGGAAAAATCCGAACGGCGTGTCATAACGCGTCGGCGACGAGCACGAGGAGGTCGACCAGCGGGATGTCTACCTCGCTCTCCTCGCAAGGCAACTCTTTCCAGGTCGAACAATGGAAATGGATGAGGCATTTGGGACAGGCGGTTACCAGCTGCTCGGCGCCGGTCGCCACCGCCTCGCGCAGTCGATCCAGTTGCATGATCTTCGAGGTCGAATTACAGGTCGCCCATGCGTTCACACCGCAACATGCGCCGTCCTCGCGGGCATGCTCCATTTCGACGACATCCGCACCCGCTTCTTCCAGTACCTCACGCGGCGGTTCGTAGAGCCCGAGATGCCGCCCCAGTCTGCAGGGGTCGTGATAGGTGACCTCGGAGGAGAGCGGTTTGGAGAACTCGAGCTTGCCGTCGTCGATGAGATCGAGGATGAACTCGCTCATATGCCGGAGCTTGAAATCGAACTCGCCGAGGATATCCTGATAATCGAACTCGAAGGTCCTGAGCCCCTCTGGGCAGGTGAAGACAACCGTCTTCGCGCCGCTCTTGCGGATGAGGTCCACATTGATATCCATCAAATCCTCCTTGGTCCGTCCGTCGCCGGTCCAGTTCTGGTCGTGACCGCAACAGACCTCTTCACTGCTCACCACCGGCACGATCCCCGCCGCGTTCAAGATCTTGACCGCGGCGCGCGTGATGTCGGCGATACGGTAATCCTCCCGCTCCTCGAAGATCGTGTCCATGTACGGCGCGCAGCCGACGAAGAAGAAGACATCGCCGGTGCCGTCGATATCGACCTCGAGATCGTCTGTCAGCCATGATAAGCGATCTTGCCGGAGGGTGTCGGTGGCCTGGAGCCGACCGATCGTCTGCATCAGCCCGCCTTGGGCGCACTCGACGGTCAGACCCTCGAACACCGCTTCGTTCCTGATCTGGCGGATGAATTCGATGAATGACACATTATACGGACATTTCTTGGAGCAGATATCGCAGGTAACGCATTTCCAGATATCCTGTTCACCTGAGAGCCCGGCCTCGACGCCTTCCAGCGCTTTGACCACGAGCAGCCGTGGCGCGAAGGTATCGTCGATCTTTGCAACCGGACACTGGCTCGTGCATTTCCCACATTCTACACAATCATATG
>CAZSUE010000639.1:0-3385 GCA_964609045.1 uncultured archaeon
GCGGTGAGCGGTGAGCGGTGAGCGGTGAGCGGTGTGCGGGGAGCGGTTAGCGGTGTGCGGTTAGCGGTGTGCGGTGAGCGGTGAGCGGTGTGCGGGGAGAAGCCACCGGGGAGGCCACTGGGGAATGAGGAGTAAGGAATGGACGCTTCTCGTTCATGGATTGCTTTTTCATCGGCCTTTCACAGCATTCGATAGCGATGGAGATCGATAGCTCGTACTCTATCGATAAAATACAAAATGGGGTTCTCTCCTTTTCAGGGGTAATTGGAATCACCGATAGCCAGATTTTTTCCGATCGCGTCCATAGTCCCAGCGCTTGGGACGGGGTGGATGGATCGGGCTGGCGTCCAACCGGGCTCTTCCCTCGTCATTCATAACCTTTAAGTAGTATAACCTATCCATCTCTTTGTGCCTGACCATAACACTTCGGGTCGGGTGTGGCTGCCGCGGTATCGATCGCAGCAGTATATGGAGTGGGCACCGCATCGATATTGCACGAGGTACGAGGTGGTGGCCAGTGCGGGTGACGACTGCGCGCGCGAGGGGTTATTTCACGATGCTCCTCGGGCAGCGTCGCGGTGTGTTCCTCACGCGGTGGCAGGTACGGCTGGTGGCGCGGAGGCTCGCGGCGAGGAGCTCTTTAGGGGCCCGTTCGGCGTCTATTACTCGGCGCAGCGTGCGCGGTTCGTCGCGTGCGTGGCGCAGGTGAGTGGACATCGCGTGGTAACGTACGAGGATGTGGTGGCCACACATGAAGCTCGGAACTGATCCATCGAAGAATGATGGAAGACGAAAATAGGCAAACAACCTTAAGGAGGAAGCAAATGAAACAAATCGCAAAAAACAATTTCTATGAGATTGGTGTTAATAAGCCTAAGAATCGCATATACATAAAGGTTAAAGGGTTCTGGAACAAAAGATCAGAAGTTTCCAATTATCCAACTGACATTCGAAGAGCCTCAAAAGAAGTATCGGACGGATTCGCAGTCGTAGCTGACTTACGGGAAATGAAAACCCCCTCACGAGAAATCGACTCTATACATCAAAAAGCTCAAGCTATCCTTGTCCAGGCAGGTCTGGAGAGAACAGCGGAAATTTTGAATAGTGCAATTACTAAATTGGCTACAAAAAGATATGCTAAAAAATCACAAATGAAAAAGAAGGAATTCAACTCGGTAGAGGACGCAGAAAAGTGGCTCGATAGAGTTCAGTAATTCGCCACAAAACGATCCGACAACAGCGGCTACCCAGTTTCGCTCCCGTTGGTCGCTACACCCAGATTGGTCCCAGCGGTGGCAACTTCGGTAGCCGCGGACGTTATGTGAAATATTTCGGGAATCGTACGAGGGCGCAAATTGAGGGCAAATCATTTCCGAAAATGGTCTCGATGGCGGCGTGGGGACGAGATTATAAAAGGACGGTTCGAGAAGTGCGCCCTCTCCGAATTTTTTCAGCCACCCCTACAGAAGGTATATGCACCCCTCGGTAGATCATAGCGATCGCATTGCGTGAGGGGCGTATACAATCACAGATCGTTCATCCGATACCGATCGGTCCAATATCCATTCCAGTTCGGCCCAACGAGAGAATATTCGTGTACATGCGATGCGCGGCAGCGTCGGTCTCCTCCGTATATTTATCTCACCCGTACAACCGTTCCTATCTGTGGTGCGCGCTCTTTTCGTTCGTCGAGTGAACCCCAAGGGTGTATATTGGTCGGTGCCATGGTCGATTACGACCGTCGAACAGTTACTGGACTCGTTTGCGGGTTGTGTGTACGAGCTATCGGCGTCGGTCCTGCCGATGGAGGAATGGTTGGATCCGTTCCGCCGACATCTGCGCGTTGTGGGGTACAGCCCACGCACGATCCGCAGTTATTTTGGTGTGATCGTACGCTTTCTGGCATGGGCGCGGAAGCCGCCCGGTACGCTAGAGGGCCGTGACGCAGAACTTTACCTCCGTTCACAGGCCGACCGCGACCGATCCTCGTCGACGATCAATGTCTTTTTCTCGGCGCTTCGGCTTTATCTCGAGTGGCTCGATGTTCCCTTTTCCGGGTCGCGGTCCGATCTCGTTCGGCCGTCAAAGGACCGGCGATCGCCGCATATATTGAGCATGGACGAAGCGGCATGGCTCATTGCGGCGCCGTCGAACCTGAAACAGCGGTGACATCGGTGCCTCCTCATGTTGGGCTACGGCGCGGGGCTACGTGTAAGCGAGGTGGTGACGGTGCGGGTGGAAGAGCTTTCGTTTGCGCGGCGGATGGTGAAGGTGCGGCGAGGGAAGGGGCGGAAGGATCGGTATTCGCTTCTTTCGCCGGTGATGATCCGGACATTACGAGCGTACCTGACGCGGGACCGGATCGAGGCAGGGTGGGTGTTTCCCGGTCGGGACCGAAGCCGGCAGGTTTGGGTGGAAACGGCGAAAGACTCATCGTTCGGTATTCATAGCATATCTGCCAGATGTCTGAGATCGCGATTGGCCACATGGGTGTAGATCGAGGTTGTCTTCAGGTTCTTATGACCGAGGAGGCGCTGGATATATCGAATGTCGGCGCCGGCTTCGAGGAGGTGGGTTGCGAAGCTGTGCCGGAGCGTGTAGGGCGTGACATTCTTGGCGATGTTTGCCCGATCGGCCGCGTTCGTGACGATCTTTTGGATGGTTCGTTTGTTATAGCGTTCTCCGGTTCGTTGGGATCGTAGGACCGGTCCCGTCTTTTCGATGCCGTAGCTTACGAGTGTGTCTTTCAATTTCTCGTGGAGGAACACAACGCGCTCCTTGTCCCTTTTTGCAATCTTGAGATGGATCACGTCGCGCTCGAGATCGATATCTTCCCATCGAAGGTTCCGCGCTTCGTCGAGCCGCAAACCGGCGTAATAGAGGAGCTTTAGGGCGAGCCTATGTTTGAGGTTTTTGGTCTTAGCGATCATTCGTTCGATCTCGGTCTTATCGAGCACGACCGGTAATTTCGCTTTCTTTTTCACGAGCGGGAGGTCCTCGTCGAAGGGCTGGTGTCGTACCTTTTCGTGGAAGAACCGGATCGCGAAGTAGGTGGTGCGCATGGTGGATCTGCTGAGGTGAGCTTTGGAGAGGAGAAAGTTGCGGGGAGTGAGGCCGGAGTCGAGATAGCGTCTTACGATCGAGGTATAGGTCTTCTCGGTTTGGGTCGAATATTTTCGCAAACGAATCTCTTGCGCAAGTGTGTTCATCAGGTCTTCTTTTCGTAATGGCGCAATATTTTTATTGTTAGGAGTCATTGTACCGCTAAGTGTTGAGGAGGTACAAAAGAGTTCGCTTTAACTCCAAATAGAAATGGTTATGTGAACGTATGGTTCGCTTAATAGGAGTTTGCCAAAATTGGCTCACTGTCTTCCGATGATGTTTT
>CAZSUE010000640.1:0-3380 GCA_964609045.1 uncultured archaeon
GAGAGGTGACGCCGTCCTCGTGATGATGGCCCGCGAGGCAGAGCTTCACCGTATCGTTATGTGCGCGGACGATATCGACCAGTTCGTCGCGACCGCCGTGCTTAATCGACGAGAGCGCGTGATGGTAGCCCAGCACGGTAAGTTCCGTCGGGACGGTGGTGCCACCGCCACCGCCACCGCCCCCACCCGTGCGGTTCAGTTCCGCCTCGAGCCACGCCAGCTCCTCGGCGTCGAGCTCGCCCTCGGTGCGGAGGTCCTGTTCGGTCAGGTTCCAGTACCCGCTCGTCGTATCGAGCATGATGCCGCGAAACGCACCGTAGGAGAACGACCACTGGAGCGGGCCGATGGTATTCTCGTACATCTGCGCCGTCCCTTCCACATTGGAATTGAACTGCACCTCGTGGTTGCCGATGCAGGTCATCACCGGCACATTCAGTTTCTCGATATAGTCGAGATACATCTGCAGTTGCGCATGGATGTCGCCGCCCCATCCGACCCCGACGAGGTCGCCGGTGACCATGACGAACTCGGGGTCGATGATATTGATCTCGTTGATGATCTGTTCGAAGGTCGAGGCCGCGCCCGGATAGTCGATGTGCACATCGGTGAGGTGGACGAACGAGAAGTCGCGTTCATAGCGCTCGACGATTTTCAGCGCGTGCGCTTCGAGGTCGCCGACGATCGCCCCGTCGCCGAGGTGCGCCACGGCGGTGAGGTTGTAGAGGTCCACATCGATCCCCGACCCCACTCGCAGCGTCAGCTCCCAGTTTTGTGTCATGACATTATAAAAGGCGCGTTCGATGGGGAGCGTATAGCTGCTAACGATGGCGCGCGCCGCGGTGGCGGTCTGGATCGTCACCTCCCAACTCACCTGCGTGCGGATCGGTTCGTTATTGCGAAAGAGCCCCACCGTGGCGAGGAAAGTGTCGTTCTTCGCACAGATCGTCGCACAGGCGGTGCGCGGGAGGATAAAATTACACTGGATATTCTCGCGATCGCGGGTCGATGTACTGGAGGATGTGCTGTGCGGCGGGCTGAGCATCTCGCGTTCCTGCGCATCGCACGCCTCGGTGCTGTTGGCTGCTCCAACGAGGGTGTCCGCCGGTGAAAGAGCTACTTGGAGCGCCATCACACTCATAGTAACGAGCAGTACCAGCGCGCCGAGCGCGAAGAGTTTGCGTGCCATCGTGCCACCCGATGCGATGAAAAATGGACGACTCGATCAATGGCCCGACGCTTAATAAGGTTGTGGGTGTGGCGTGTGGGTGTGGCTTGCGCGTGTGGCGAGAGGGCGGATCGCTGCGCCACCCGCTGCCGTTCGATCATTTTCGCCGAGCGCGCACGCAGGCGAATTTCAATATGGCATACGATACCACCGCCCGGCAGCTGAGCGAGTGAGCGATCGCATGGATCGCATGGTAACGATAATTGTTGAGCGTTACTGGGTCATGCTATTGGATCACCGAAGGAGCGCCGAGTCCTACTATATAGCTTTATTCCGCAACAGCTATATATGAGCCCTCCGGCGGGCTTGCGCGCGACCAACACCGCGCCGCATCGTAATCCTCACTCCTCATTGCCCCGACTCCTCATTGCCCGCCAGCGCACGATCGCCTCGCTTACCGCTCACGCATACGCATACGCAAACGCATACGCATGTGCTTACGCGTCCGGAGAGCCCTCGGCCAATAAACGCGTGTGAGGGACCTCGCTTCCCTCGAGATACCCGCTGAGCCGTGACGCGATGGTCCCGTTCATGATCGTCACCCGCACCCCGAGCTTGGCGATGGCCAGCCCGGTCTCGACCTTATGCCAGATGCCACCGGTCACATCGGGCGCGAGCCGCGTGATGTCGCCCTCCTCTACCTCGTCCCCTCGCTCGACACTGGCATGTAACTGTTCGTGGAGCGCGGGGTCGAGCGTTTCGAGAAGGACATGCTCATCGGGGAGACGCCGCGGGTCGTAGACACCGTCCACATCGGTGAGGAATATGACCTCGGCGGCATGAAAGCGCTTTGCCAGTTCGAGCATCAGATCGTCGCCGGAACAGATGGCGAAACCCCGCGAAACGTCGTGGACCCCATCGCCGAATGTGACCGGTGTCAGCCCGAGCTCGAAATAACGCTCGAACGACTCGAACGCGATATCGCCCATCTTGCCATTGTCGAAGGTCACCACCGCGGAGGGCGGGATGGAAACCGGTTTGAGTTCCACATCGATGAAATGGTTGAGGAGCCGGAGGTTGAGGTCGCGCACATCGCGCGAGACGGTGGCGAACCCGTCGAGCTGGTGCGGGATGTCGCTGTTGTAGCCCGCATGGAGCCGATATTTCTCGGCACCGATATGCCCGAACGAGCCCGCGCCGTGGACGATGAGGAACCGATAGCCCTGTTCCGCCAGCCATGCGAGCTCCTTGGCCAACGCTTCGGCGTGATCGTTGGAGAAGGTGCGATACTGCCTCTTGCGGGTGATCACGCTCCCACCGAGTTTGATAATTATCACTGACATCGTCAAATTGTATACATCGTACCTATTTTATGGTTTGCACCGTTCTGACACCTTCATACCTCTATTCGCGTCACGGGCCACGAGCCAACATGTCGGTTCTTAGCATAACACGGTCTGACTTTTACCGGTTGGTGCAACGGGCAACAGGGTGGGACGGCTCCCCCTGCGAGAACTCACTTCACTTCATCTCCGTCTCGGTTTGGAAACGAATCGAATGAGCAAATATATTTATCTTGGCTCCTCTATGAAGCGACACCTCGTTCCAGCGCGTCGGGCCACCGTATCGGCTCGATGCGGCCGTGGGAACGATGGAGCGATCCAATGGGACCGCTCTCGATGCTGGACCCTCGTTCCTCTATTGAATTCCGGATGGTTGGTGAACACGATGAAGACGCATGTCAGTATTATTCAATGGATCATCGTCGCTACGATCGCGCTTCTCCTCGCGCTACCGACACTTTCCGCTCTCGAACCCGATGACGATACCGATTCCGATACCAATGACGATATCGATATCGACATGGATCGTGGACTGGAGAACGGCTCATCGCAACGCTCGCGAGAGCTCGCCGCCCATATCGTGATCAGCGAGGTCCAAATTGAAGGTGCAGTAGCCAGTGACGATTTCATTGAGCTCTACAACCCCACCGATTCTGCCGTGAGCCTCGACGGGATGCGACTCGTCAAGCGTACGCAAGATGACACGACGGATGAGAATATCAAGCTGTTTGGCAGCTCTAATATTATTCCCGCATACGGATTCTACCTCTGGGCAAATAGGGATTACACAAGCATCCCTGTGACCCCTGATGTCAACTCGACGGATATCATCTCAAGCAATAACGGCATCGCGCTGCGCGATGGCGCCGCAG
>CAZSUE010000641.1:0-3376 GCA_964609045.1 uncultured archaeon
GGATATAGGCCGGTGGTGTGATGGGACGCGAGAAATAGAGCACGAACGCGTTGCTCCCGCGGTCCTCCGCGACGAGACCGGCACAGACGAGCGCGGCGAGGATGAGCGTGAAGATCGCAAAGAGCGGGTTGGTGAGATAGCCGCCCTGGCGCTCCTCGAGCCGCCTATTGTCGGACGGCTCGGTGTCTTCCACGAGCGGTACCGGCTCATCGGTATCGACCTCGATGGTGCCGTTGCCCGCGATGACCGTGTCGCCGAGTACCACCGCGGACCCGTTTCCCTCCGCTGCGATCTGGAGCGTCCCGTCCAGTTGGAGCTGGCCGTCCAATACGAAACGATCGGTAGTGTGGCTATCGATGGGCGTACCGTTGCCCGTCAGCGTTGTGTTACCGGAGAACGCGCCCTGGAGGAAGAGCGTCCCGTTGAGCGCGAGCCGCCCGTCGAGCGCGAGCACACCTTGGAAACGCGGGTTGCCGGTGAACGCAACCCCCTCGATAGAGATGCCGGAACGCCGATCGAAACCGAAGTATTCGGAATACTCCTCCCCCACCATCATCTCCGGTTCGAGGCCTTCGTGGGGCGAGAGCGTATTGAACATAATGGGGATGACGTGGACGAGGATACTGCCGATAATGATGAGCGCGATGATCCATTTCGAGCGGATCCGGGTTGTGAAGATATGCTGGAAGATGGTGAGGAGGCGTTTGCCATACCCCTGTTGCGTCCCGGACCAGGGTCGGTACTCGATCGGTTCAACGCCCATCGTTCGACCTCGGCGTATCGCCCCCGCTCAGTTCGGCACCGGTCGACGGCGTTGGGGCGTGCGATCCGGTTCGGACGAGTGGTAAAAAGTGGTATCGCTGCATGGCTCTTCGACCCCTCGGTCTCGTCAGAGGTCATACCGCGCTGACAAAGACATCCTCGAGCGTGAACCGCTCGGGGCGGTATGATCGCACTTGCACCCCGTGCTCGGCAGCCAGCGCAAAGACGATCTTGCTCTCGTTCATGTTCCTCCTCTTGAACCCGCTCTTGGGCCCACTCTTGAGCCCGCGTTCCTCGCTTTCGGCTGTGGGTCTGAACCGTACTTCGAGTTTGTATTGGCGCGCCTGTTTCGCCGTTTCGACTATCTCGCAGCCCGAGTGTGCGCCGAGCGCGTCGGTGAACCGCTCGAGCGGCACTGGCTCACCGCGGACGGTGAGCGCGAACAAACCCTCCTCACCGCTCATGAGCGTGGCGATGTCGCCCTCCTTCACGAGCTTGCCGCGATGGATGATGAGCACCCGCGAACAGACCTGCTCCACCTCATGCAGGATGTGCGACGAGACGAGGACGGTCTTATCGGTGGCGCCGATGCGAATGATGAGTTCGAGCATCTCCTCGCGGCCCTGCGGGTCCATCCCGTTGGTCGGCTCGTCGAAAAAGAGGATCGGGGGGTCGTGAACGATGGCCTGCGCGAGCTTGACCTTCTGCTTCATCCCGGTGGAGAACTCGCCGATCAAGCGGTACCGCTCCTCGCCGAGCGCGACGAAATCGAAGACCTCGTGTGCACGCTGGAGCGCGTCGCTCCGACCCATGCCGGAAAGCCGTCCGAGATAGGCCACGAGCGCCACCGCGGAGAGCGATGGGGGGAGGCATTCGTGTTCGGGGAGATACCCGATCTTCTCGCGTACCGCCATCATATCCCGCGTGGGGTCGTATCCGTTGACACGGACGCTCCCTGATGTGGGCGAGAGGAGCCCCAGCGCGGTCTTGATGAAGGTGCTCTTCCCCGCGCCGTTGGGCCCGAGGAGGCCGGTGACGCCGGCGGGGACCGTTGCGGAGAAGCGATCGAGCGCGACGATCGGGCCGAAGGTCACCACGAGGTCGCTCGAGCGGATACGGTCGTCGGTGGCGCTCTGCGCGGTGGCGGTACCACTGGCGCCGTTCGCAGGAGCAGGGCCTCGCGTTGGGCTACCAGTATCCGTTCCAGCAATCATCGCAGCGACCGGCTTCATATTCAAATCGGAACGCAAGGTTCACGATCAGAGGTTCATATTGCGGATGACCTCTTTTGCCACCTCGAGGGTCTTGCCCTGGTCCTTCTCCATGTCCGCCTTACGCTGCTCCATGTCGTAGGTCCGGACCTTCCCTTCCGCGATGGTCGTGGCGATGCCGCGTTCCAGCGCCTGGGCGCGCTTCATCTCGCCGAGGTATTCGAGCATGAGCTTCGTCGTGATGAGCATGGCGATGGGGTTCGAGATGTACTTGCCCGCGTATTTCGGCGCCGAGCCGTGCGTCGGCTCGAAGAGCGCGTAATCGTCGCCGATGTTCGCGCTGGCGGCGAACCCGAGCCCGCCGACGAGCTGTGCGCAGAGGTCGGAGATGATGTCGCCGAACATGTTCGATGCGACGAGGACATCGTAGTCCTGCGGGTTCTTCACCAGCCACATGCACATTGCGTCGACATTCGTCTCCCAGAGCGGTATCTTGGGGTATTGCTCCTGGATCTTGCGCGCCTCGCGCACCATGAGCCCCGAGGTCTCGCGGATCACATTCGGCTTTTCAACCACGGTCACCGTCTTTCGCCCGTATTTCTTCGCGAACTCGAACGCGTCGCGGACGATGGTCTGGCAGCCGTCGCGGGTGAAGATCCGACAGGAGATCGCGAGGTCTTCCAGCGCCTCGCTCTTGAACTTCATCATATTGTCGTGGTTGCCGAGGAGTACGGAAAAGACCGGGCGCGGGACCGGGTGGAACTCGACGCCCGCATAGAGCCCTTCGGTGTTCTCACGGAACACCACGAGGTCGATATCGTCGCGGTAGTTGAGCGGGTTGCCGGGATACGCCTTGCACGGGCGCATATTGGTATGGAGGTCGAGCTTCTGTCGCAGCCGGACGATAGGACTGTAATAGACGAGCCCCTTTCCTTGCAGTTTTTCGACGAGTTCGCGCTCCGCCTCCTCTTTCGGCTTGCTCGTGATCGCGCCAAAGAGGCAGCAATCGGTCTTCTTGAGTAGCTCGAGCGTGCGCTCGGGAAGCGCCTCGCCTTCCTTCTTCCAGAACTCCCAGCCGACATCGCCATGAAGATATTCTGCGTCGAGCTTTAATGCGTCCAGCGCCATCTTCGCCGCTTCCATAACGTCGTTCCCGATGCCGTCGCCGGGCAACCATGCGATCGTGTGTTTGGCCATAGATTCTCACCGTTGGTTTGGTTTGAGATCGGTTTTGGTTTCGCCCCGTACCGCCGCAACGATCATGCGTCGGCGCCATATCGTTCATGTCAAGCCTTTGGTTGGGTCGATGCCGCCGGTGACGACCCTGTTGCAATCGCAACCAGGCGCGATCTGGCGCAATGGCTGTGCGGTACGAGGACGCTGATCGCGGGGCAACGTGAGAC
>CAZSUE010000642.1:0-3372 GCA_964609045.1 uncultured archaeon
GCGCGTCAAGTATGGCGACTTCGTGGCCATCTCCGCTCTATCCATTAAGCCGCAATTATTTAGGATGGGGTTCCTCGTTCATGCGCAGGTAGAAAAGAGGGTGAGGGCGACTTGAATGCCTGTTCGTTCGTACGCATGTTTGCATTCACCTGCTCGTCAGTGTTGCAGTTATATCGTAGCGTGTGTGTGAAGGGCGCATATTCCCAATGGATGAATGAAGCTATAGTGCACAGGAGTTCGCCCATGGACTTTTATTCATAAACAACTATATTTATCGTCAGAGCGTTTGAGTCCTTAAGTATTGGGCCTTTTTATAGAGAAACGCGCGATGTGTGAGAAGGGTAGAAAATGAGGGCGATCAAAGATCGAAAGGAATTCTTCACGCTCTTGGAGGCAGTGAATGAATCGAATAGGGATTATTTTTCCAGATTTGGGAACTGGCACGCTCCTCAAACCAAAGTATTCTGGTTAGAAGTGAACGAAGCCTCTATCGATCAGGTGATCGGAAGTTCGGATATGAAACGGATCGGTACGCGTTTTTTCCAACTAATCTATGAATACGACCTCTTTTGGCTAGATTTAAGCGATAAAAGAATCTGGCAGATATTCACATTTGCGACCAGCGAAAAAACGAACAGAATGATCGACAATCTCTTCACAACCTTACGAGGGGTTGACCGGGTTTGGTTGACCGAACGCTTCATGAAAAATATCCAAGAGCGCTTGGGCTACACGAATCGAGGTTTTGGAATCAAATTCAGAGATATTCTGTCGCTCGATGACGAAATAGCAAATTTCTCGGCAAAGTTCTGGATCGGTAAGAAATCCAAGCCGGCGCATAAACAATTCTTAGAAGACGCGCGCCGATTGTTTTCTATCTCCACGCTCAGATTCGGTATCGATCGATCGGAGGATGGTAGAACGATTTCCGGACAACTCTATGAGTTGTATTATAACGGACATCTCACCGCAACTACGACGGAAGATATTGAGAGTCTTATCCACCTCACAAACGAAGTTCGTAAGAGCTACAAAGACTATATCATATACCTCGAGAATGAAGCGCAGCGAAAACCGTCATTTGTCGAAATCGAGTTCTCCGAGGAAGTTGACCGAGAAAGTTTTGATTTCATCACGAACCGTGGGGCAAAAGATTTGAGATTATGGTTACAGCCATATCAGCATGAGGAAGACCTCCTCAGGTTCAGTGGGGTGGACCTCCATACCGGTGATTTCGTCAATTTGGACATGTCGGATACATATTCGTACATTTCCGCCGCTAGAGGCTCATGCATGAATATTGCGCCGAGATTTGGGACCCTTTCTTCTCGTTATCTCAGTTCCAGCGCAGCAATATACCATGATGGAGTGGAACTGTTTGCCTGATGATGCTTCGCCTCTGAACGGTGGCCGGGACCATTCCCCGCGGGTTAGCGTTTGAAAACTATCCAGATCGGGCTCTTCGACAATTATCCCGATAATTATCATTCCCCTACAACGATGGTGAGTGCATGAGACGGTGGGAAGGACTGGCGATCCTCGGGATGACCCTCCTCGCCGTCTTCATGCATCTCCTTCCGCTCTTTCAATACCAGGTCTGGGGCTCCGACCTCGGCGAGTATTTCCTCCTCACACAGCGCCTCAGCGCGAATAACGCGCTCTCGCTCCAGTACGACGGCTGGGGGCTCGCATATCCGTATTTCCCGTCGATGTTCATGCTCAACGATATGATGGTCAAGCTCGGTGGTATAGAGCTCTTTTCCGCCACCGTCCTCGTAACGCCTATCGTCTCAGCATTGGTCGTCCTCCCGGTCTACCTCATCACGAAGCGGATCACCAGCAATGCGAAGGCGTCGCTCTTCGCCGGGCTCTTCCTCGCCACTATCATGGCGCATGTCTATTCCAACTCACATCCCATGCCGGGGTCGCTGGCGTCGGTGCTCGGCGTCACCTGCATCCTCTTCTTTCTCGGCGCGCCCAAGCAACGGAAGTTCTTCATCCTCACCATCGTCGTGTTCGGCGCCCTCGTCCTCACCCACCATCTCACCTCGTATTTCGTGTTCATCAGCGTCGGGTTCATGCTCTTCACCAAGGAGATGCTGTTTCCGTACAAGGACCGGTCCACATTGCGCATGCATCTCGCCACGCTCTATTGCTCCCTTTCGCTCATGATGTTCTACTGGCTCGTCCTCGCGCCGCCGTTCTCGAAGCAGATCATCACCATGGGCTTCGGTATCCCGGCCGTTGCGGTAGTGGCGCTGGCGTTCGGTGCGTTGACGCTGATGGGGCTGGTCATACGGCTGCGCCAACGTGTTTCGTGGCGGTACGAGCCGAAACGCAAGCCGGTGGGAAGAATGCTGGCGCGCTATATCGTCTTCGTTATCATCGCCTATGCGATCACCTGCTCCTCGTCGTTTATCAGCGTGCCGGGGACCAATATCGTCATCTCGACGAATGTCTTCTATCTCATCGTACCCCTCCTCCTCATCCTCGGGTTCGTCGCGGTGGGGCCAACCTTCCTTCGGCTCTACGGCGACGGCGTCCTCGTCTATGCATGGGTGGGCGCCATCGGGTTCTCCGGTTTCTATGGGTTCATCACCAAGAGCGAGGTGTTCCTCCTCTACCGTCATATCCCGTACGCCATGGAGGCGGGTGCGGCTATCGTGGGGATCGGGTATGTCGGGCTGTTCCAGGCGCTGGCGCTCTATTTAAAGCAGCGTGCGAAGACCGAGGGGAGCAGTGTGACAGAGGACGGGGACGAGGACGAGAACAGGAACGACGTCTATGTGGACCGGCTGCGCGATCGCATCACAGGGGCACGACGGGTCAAGATCATCGCTGTTCTCTACGCGCTCGTTCTCCTCGGAACGAATATGGCCATCGCCTATCCGCCACAGGACATCCTCGGCGGGTTCGAGGAAGGCACGCTCAAGCGTGAGATGCGCAGCGTGCTCTGGGCGCGCGGTGCGGTCTCCAACGATGCGCTCCTCGCGTCGGACCATCGCATGAGCTCCATGGTCTTCGGGTTCGCAGAGGTGGATACGACATGGGACTATGCGGCCAATACATTGAAGGGGCATTCGTTCGCGGCGGCGAAAGAGGAGATGCTCAACTGTTCTTCGCCGTCGGGCAAGAGGGTGGTCGACTATGTGCTCGTTACCGATAAGGTGGCAGAGGGCGTCGCGCTCCTTCAATGGGAGACCGCCGAACCGTTAGATAATGCCGCCCTCGAGAAGTTTGATCGCGCGCCGTTTCGTACCCTCTTCCGGGACCAGACGAGCGCGGTTTATTTCGTGGATTGGGATGAAGCAGGGGAAGACCAATAGCCACTGTGGGTGCGGTTAGCGGTGTGCGGGGAGCGGGGAGCGGTGT
>CAZSUE010000643.1:0-3365 GCA_964609045.1 uncultured archaeon
TTTGGCTCCTCCGTCACGAGTGCGGTGAAGACGCGGTACGCCTTCGGCGGGCAGTCCGCGAGGTTCACGATTACGGTGAGCTTCGAAAAGGGCGCCATGACGCGTCGAACCTCGCTAAGGAGCGCAACGGGATCGGTATAGCCGATGGCCCAGAGGCAGATGGCGCGGTCGAAGGTCGACGGCGGATACTGCTGATCGATGAGCGTCTCGAGCATATCGCCCTCGAGAAAGTCGATATTATCCACGCTCAATGCCCGCGACTTCGCACGTGCGCGTGCGAGCATCCCTTTCGAGGCGTCGATGGCGATCACGCGTCCCGGATGCACCCGCGGCGCGATGTTGAGCGTGTTCTCGCCGGTACCGCAGGCGAGGTCGAGGATGTGCATCCCCTGGTCGAACCCCAGCTCATCGAGGAGCGTTTCGTTAAATCTGCGCGTGCGCTCGCCCCAGAGCGACTCGTACCGCTCGGAAATCGCGTCGTACGACGCGCTGATCGCGGCGGCGTCCACTGCACATCCGGCGAGGGAGAGACGAAGGCTCTTGAAGAGGAGCCGGAGCCGCTGGACGGTCACCTCCTCGATGCGGTCGAAGATATAATGCTCCACGGCGGCGATGGAGAGCGGGCAGCCGGGGAGGTAGTCGAGCCCGTGGCGCTTGCAGAACGGCGCTGCGCAATCGCCGAGCCCGAACACCGCCCCGAGTTTCGAGATGGGAAGCCCCGCACCGGACCCGAGGATGAAATCGACGCGCGGGAGCGGGAGCGACGGGAGCTTCTGGAGCGTCTTCTCGCGATCCAGTTTCAGCCCGATCTCCACGAGCGCGGCGGTGCAGCTCGTGCACGCCGTCGTGGGCCAGATATAGATATTCTTGATCTTCTCGATCTGCGGCGTGGGGCGCTCGAATGTCCGTTTCAGGTGCGCGTAGCGTTTGACGGTTGCGTCGTCGACGAACCTACCGAGTCCGCGCTGCTCGCTCTCGACGATATAGCCGACCCTTCGCGGTTCGAGACCCATGAGCCGTGCGGCGAGCGAGTCGAGCGCCACATGGTCCCTCCCCGCGAGGATGACATTTGCCCGGATGTCGATGCCGTGATGTGGGCCTTGCCCCTCCATGGCGACCGAGCCGTCGATAATGCTCAGCTCGGGGAGGACGACCTCCGCAAGGAGGCTGATATAATGGTGCACGCCGTGCTTATGCATCTCACGCTTGTTACGGAGACTCACCATCCCCATCTGGTTCTTGAGTGAGAGCGATGCGAGCGTCTGCACATGGCTCTTGAGCTTGGTCAAGCCGATGTAATGATCGGCCTCAAAGAGGATCGACGGCAGCTCGAATTGTATCCGTTCCTTCCTCACCACGCGCAGCGGCTCGTGGTCGAGGTTCACCAGCTCCACGCCATCCTGCCTCGCGAGCGCGTCGTAGCCTTCGCGCGCGACCAGCTCCTCGAACGGGTAGCTTTTATCCGTCGTCCCGAGCAGCGAGGTATGGGCAATGAGTATATTGCAACGCCGCTGGCAGAGGAGGTCGACGAAAGCGTCGAGGAACGGCGCCGAGGTGTTCTCGCTCTTCAAGGTGGGGTCACGGCCGCAGAGGTTCGGCTTGAGCAACACCGTCGCGTCCTCCGGAAGCGTGTAGTCGATACGATCGAACAGTTCACCTAACGCGGTCTGGAACGCAGCGACATCGTCGAGCGCACCGGTATATTCGACGGCGGCGGGGTCGGCGGTCATCATGACACCTCAGTTCGGATGCGATCGGGCGAGGACAGTGGATGGAGGCAGTGGATGGAGGCAGAGGAGGGAACCGCGCAAAACGGCTCGCACAGCCGTGCGGTCCCGACGGTTATGAGCGCAGTTGCTGTCGGTTTAAATGGTGGTTAAATGGAGGCGTAGGTGTGGATATGGATACCGACCGATGTAAAAAGCACTCACCCTCCGTACCGAGCGTCCTCTTCTCCTTCTGCTTCTCCTTCTGCTTCTTCTTTTTCTTTTCCTGCTTGTGCTCGTGCGTTATTTTTTTCTACTTCATCAGCTACCACGGTGGCTCCCGCGTCGCCGCCCATCGGTTGCGGCTGCGATGGCGCGCGCGCGGGGCCTGAGAGGACCTGCTGGCATCCCTCTTCGAGCAACGCGGTTTCGAACGCGAGGCACACCTCTTCTGCGAGCCGGCGCAAGCCGGTCTCGAGACAGGTGGCACAATAGCGCTCGCGAGTGAGCGCGCGCTCCTTCCCGCTCCCGTACTGTGCCCATTGCTTTGCGTGATGGAGCCGTCGGCAGCGGTGGACGGTGAGGACCGCGCGGTCGTCGTCGCCCTCCACACTGACCTTCGAGCCCATGAGGTTCCGTTCCGTTATCGCGTTCATCATCACCAGTTTCATAGGCGACGCCACTCCCGTCGTCTCCAGCGTCTCGGCACACTGCTTTGCGAGCCAATCGTAGTATGCCTCCACACCCTTTGCACCGAGCCGTTCTTCGATGAACCACAGCGGATAGAGCGTCATCCCGAGATGCATGCCGATAATGTGACTGCGCAGTTCGTCCTCCGTGAGTCCGGGAATATCCAACATCGCAACACCCACTTGCCAGACCGTCCTATACGCGGTGAGGGGTAGGCCCTCGCCATCGTACACACAGCGGCTGGGAAGGTGCACCCTATCCAACGACTATGAACCTTATGGTTGCATCGGATGTCGAATTCGCTCAGCTCGACACCGGCGGGAACACCATCTCTCTCCTCTACGAGGTGATAGTGACCGTGAGGCTCGAAGTGATGAGATGTTCGGCCGATAGGAGACCTACAGTCGACTCAGAGAGCGGCGTGGCACCACCTACGGCGGACCTTTAGTCGAGAAGGAATGGCACCGATCCTCGCCGAAGAGCTGCCCCTGGACACGCACAGCCGCGTAGGACGCGCGCCCTCGCCCGTTCACCGCATGTTTATATAGCACAAGCCACTGTTGGGCATATAATGCGCTACGTGGTGGAGAAACATCGTATCTGGGTGCACCAGAACGAAGTCATCGACAGTCTCGAGATCTATCAGGAGAACAAGCGGAAATTCTATAGCTATACTTATAAAGAGCGCCGCGGGGACGAATGGTACGCACTGGTGCGCTGGGATAATCTCGAACTCCAACCTCATATCGACCGCTACGATGAGAACGCGCTCCTCGTCGAACAGCTTCCGTTCCGTACGGTGCGGCTAAAAGAGGTGGAGTCGTTCGTGGGGATGTTCCGCAAAGGGTTGCTCAGCATCGATGTGGCACATCTCTGAACGCAGGCCATTAGACGCCGATCGACGGAGGGGGCGACGGAGAATGAGGATCGAAATACGAAAGAGACATCGGCAAGAAAGCATCGAGATGG
>CAZSUE010000644.1:0-3347 GCA_964609045.1 uncultured archaeon
CGCTAACCGCTCCCCGCTAACCGCACCCCGCTCCCCGCACCCCGCTAACCGCACCCCGCTCCCCGCTAACCGCTCCCCGCTCCCCGCATACCAATCTCCATCTCATTTCACACCCAGACAGGTGATCGTATGCTCCTCCAAACAATACTCAGATCGAAATGTTTTACCTCCCTGGGCGACCGCGTCGGCAAACTGGTCGAACTCTATCTCGAAGAGGGAACGTGGGAGATCAAGTACGCCGCACTCTCGCGCGGCTTCTGGCGGCATGACCGCTATTATCCGATCACCTATCTCATCGTCGGTCAGGGGAAGAATATCACCATCCTTCCCGAAAATGTGGTGGAGGCCGTGGACGAGGAGGTTGCCACCGCTCTCCTCCCGGCCACCCATTTTCTTGGATGTGAAGTGGTTGGCAAGAACGATAGATCGGTGGGGAAGCTCTACGATATCGATCTTTTTATCCGCTATAAGAAATGGTCGTTCTGGAAGATCCTGATCCGCTCCGGGATAAAGGAGCGCCGTTTGCGGCTCGACGCGTCACTTATTGGCACGGTCGGCAAAACGCTTATATTAACGAAAACACTGGCCGAACTCCAGGAAGACGACGAGAGCTGATCGTCAACCACGCTGCATGAGACAACGGACGAGGAAGCGTTCTTTTTTCTCGGCTTGTGCTTGTGAGATCTATGGCAGAACAATCGAAGCGTCGATTTGGCACTTTCGGTGGCGTATTTACGCCCAGCGTCCTGACCATCCTCGGCGTGATCATGTATCTGCGGCTCGGGTGGGTCGTAGGCGAGGCGGGGATATACGGCGCACTGGCGATCATCGGTATCGCGCATGTGATCACGATCATCTCCGCGCTCTCCGTCTCCGCCGTGGCCACCAATATGCGCGTGGAGACCGGCGGGCTCTATTATATGATCTCGCGCTCGTTCGGGATGGAGATCGGCGGCTCCATCGGCTTCCCGCTCTTCCTTTCCCAGGCGATCTCGATCTCGCTCTATGTCATCGGGTTCACCGAAGCGCTGGCGCTGTTCATCCCCGGCATTCCACGGGTCATGCTGGCGATGCTCGTGTGTGTCGCCATTACCGTCGGCGCGCTGATATCTGCGAAGATCGTGATCAAGATCCAGTATGTGATCCTCGCCATGGTCATCGGCTCGCTCGTCGTGTTCTTCCTCACCGCGCCATATATGGATAGCGGTGTGGTAGCCACGCCGAGCTATTCTGAGGGTCACAGTTTCTGGACCGTCTTCGCCATCTTCTTTCCGGCGGTGACCGGACTCATGGCGGGCGTGTCGATGTCGGGCGATCTCAAGAACCCGAGTCGAAGCATCCCGCGCGGCGTGCTCGGCGCGGTGATCACCGGCCTCGTGGTCTACTCGGTCCTCGCCGTGGTCTACGGCATTGCGTTCCCGCGCGGCGATCTCATCGGCGATCAGATGATCATGATGGAGTCTGCGAACCTGTATGGTTTCGCCGGGCTCGGGCTGCTCGTCCTTCTCGGGATTTGGGGCGCGACACTCTCGTCCGCCATCGGCCAGATCCTCAGCGCGCCGCGCACGCTCCAGGCGCTCGCGTTCGATCGGCTCCTCCCGCGTATCGTCGCCAAAGAAGGCAAGCACGCGCCCGAACCGATCGTCGCCATCATCATCTCGTTCGCCATCGCAATTGTAGGTATCGCGCTGGGCGACATCAACACGATCACCCCAATTCTGACGATGTTCTTCCTCATTTCGTACGGTATGATCAACCTCGTCGCCGGGTTCGAGGCGCTCGTCGATAATCCGAGCTACCGGCCGCGGTTCAATATCCATTGGAGTATTTCCCTCCTCGGCGCGGCGGGGTGCTTTGGGGTCATGTTCCTCATCGACCCGATCTGGGCAGCCGTCGCGTTGGGAGTGGAGTTCGGTATCTATTTCCTCCTTTCCCGGCGATCCCTCGAGGCACATTGGGGTGATCTGCGTCGCGGGTTCTGGATCGCGGCGGTCCGGCTCTCATTGCGGAAGCTGAAAAAGGATCCCATGGATGTCAAGAACTGGCGGCCGATGCTGCTCGTGTTCTCCGGCGACCCCTGGCAGCGCCGCGATCTCGTTCAGTTCGCCAACTGGCTCGCGCAGCGCACCGGTATCATCACGATCTGTAATCTCAAGACCGGTGAACTGAAAGAGAATATCCATACGCGTCAACACGACATCGAAGACCTCGAGTCGTTCATCTCCAACCAGGGGTTCAATATTTACGGTGAGGTCGATCTCGTAAGCGAGTTTGCGGAAGGTGCGCTGGTGGTGGCCCAGGCCAACGGCATGGGTGAGATCCAATCGAACACGATGATGTTCGGCTGGAGCAACGATGTGGCCCAGCGCATCTATCAGGCACAATTGATCCGCCGCTTTTCGTACCTCGACAAGTCGATCGTCATCCTTCATGTGAATGTGCTCAAGGATGTCTATGTGAAAAGTCAGAGGATCGACATCTGGTGGGGTCAGCGCGAGCGCAATGCGGATCTGATGCTCCTCCTCGCCTATTTCATGACGCTGAACCCCGAATGGAAGGATTGCGATATCCATATCAAGACGATCGCCACCGACGCGACGAAGCGCGATCAGTTAGCGCGCAAATTGGAGTCGATCATCGAATCGTCGCGGATCAAGGCGACCCCGGAGGTCATCGTGCCCGAAACCGACGAGATGCGGATACAGGATGTGATCCAGAAGCATTCACACGACGCAGACCTCGTCTTCCTCGGCCTGGCGATCCCGAAAGCGGGTGAGGAAGAGGCGTACATGGAGCGGATGTCGTCGTTCCTCACCGGGCTTCCCACCACCTTGCTGGTGCGGAACGCACGACAGTATGTGGGCAAGATGATCGAGGAGCAGTGAGGCTCCCGGTCGTACTGGCGGCGCGTCGATCCCGCTCGACGCTGGCGCGATCCTGCCGTGACGCGCTATGACGCCACACGGCTCATACCGGTCGAAGCTGCTGTCGAGGACCAAAAGGAGATCGCAGCGATGAAGATAGCAATAGTCGGGACCGAGTCATTGGGCGTGCGCGGCCTTTCATGTGAGGTGACCATCGAAGGTGAAAGTGAGCGCGCCGTCGACCAAGATGCGCCTACGGGGACGCCTACAGGGTCGCCTACGGGGACGCCTACAGGGGCGGCTGCGGATGGGGCCAACGGTCGGTTTGTGATCCTCATCGATCCCGGGGTGGCATTAGGCTATCTCCGGCACGGGCTGAAACCGCACCCGCTCCAGGTGATCGAGTGCCTGCGGGTAAAGGAACGGCTCCATCAGGCGCTGCACCGTGCCACCGACATCGTCTTCACCCACTACCACGGCGAC
>CAZSUE010000645.1:0-3344 GCA_964609045.1 uncultured archaeon
GCAGCCGGGGCACCAGATATGTGGTATCCGACCGGGCTTGAGCCAATCGTCCATGGGGTGCTCGCCGAAATCGTCGAGATCGAGCTCATGGGGGCCGCTTTTGTGTTGCGATTGTGCGGTGGGAGGACCGCGCATGCTCGTATTCTTTACGGGGGCCGCCTTTTTGGCGCTCACATCGTTATCGGGCGGTGAGTCTGACCGGGGAGATTGTAAAGTGGATTTCGTATCATTGGAGAGTGTCTCGTTCGCATTCATGCTGACAACCATCCATTGCATTAACACGCGAGGGATTCTATTACCGGTATGATCTGGTTTCTTCTCGTGTACGCTGGTCGCTATCGGTACGCTCATTCGTCGCTGTGGGCCGTCTTCACCATCGACTTCGGGTTCTGCCGCCCCCGATCCTGGCGCCTGATCTCTTCGAGGATCTCTTTGGGTGTATGTAACGATCCGCCCATATGCGGGACGAGGCTGACCGGTGCGTTCCCACAGACGATCCGTTCCAGTTCGTAGACCAATTGGCCATAGTTGATCTCGGGCATGATGAAGGCGTCCATGCGCTCCGAGAGTGCCCGCACCGCTCTTTCGGCAAACGGCCAGGCGGTAACGAGCCGGAGGAGTCCGGCCTTGATCCCTTCATTGCGTGCCAGTTGCACGGCGCGTTGCGCAACGCGTGAGGTGATCCCGTAGGCGACGAGACATATCTCCGCATCGTCGAGCTCGTACTCCTGCGTCCGAATGATCTTGTCGCGGTTGGTGCGCACTTTATCACAGAGCCGCCGCACCAGCCGGTCTTGCGTCTCCGCATCGATGACCGGGTAGCCGCGCTCGTCGTGGGTCAACCCGGTGACATGAACATTATACCCCATCCCGGCGGTGGCCATGGGCGGCACGAGGTCCTCGTCCGGCTCGAACGGGAGGTAATCGAGACCCGGTGGTTCGGTGGGTGCTTTCCGTTCCACGCGCTCGATCGCGTCGGCCTCGGGGATGACCACGCGCTCGCTCATATGGCCCACGACCTCGTCGGCCATGACGAGGACGGGGAGCCGGTAGCGCTCCGCCTCGTTGAACGCGTCGATGGTAAAATCGAACGCCTCCTGCGGCGAGCTGGGGCAGAGGGCGATCACTTCGTAATCGCCGTGCGACCCCCATCGCGCCTGCATCATGTCGCCCTGTGCCACGAGCGTGGGGAGCCCGGTGCTGGGGCCGCCGCGCTGGATATTGACCAAGACACACGGAGTTTCGGTGATGAGCCCGAGCCCGAAGTTCTCCATCATGAGGCTGAACCCCGGCCCGGATGTGGCGGTCATCGCTTTCTTCCCCGCCCAGCTCGCACCGAGGATCGCGGCCATACTGGCCAGTTCGTCCTCCATCTGGATATAGACGCCGCCGATCTGCGGTTGACGCAGCGCCATGCGTTCTGCAATCTCGGTCGCCGGTGTGATGGGGTAGCCGCCGAAGAACCGGCAGCCCGCCGCGATGGCACCCTCCGCACAGGCCTCGTCACCCGTCATGAAGAATCTGCCGGTCAGTACCGTCTTTCCCATGCTCATGCATGGACCTCCTCTTCACTTGTGGGTTCGTTCGTTGGCCCCGTCTCGGATCCGACATCATTATCGTCGGCGGTCTCCGCGTCCGTTTGTTGGTCATCGACAATGACATAGATGGCGAATTCCGGACAGAGCAGCTCGCACAACCGGCAGCCCACACAGGCCTCCGGGCGGACGACTTCGGGCGGATGATAGCCCTTGGAATTAAATGCTTCGGATTCATCCAATACATCTTTCGGGCAGAACTCCACACAAAAATGGCAGCCCTTACAGCGCTCGGGGAGAATATGTACCTCGCCACGTGGTGGCCGATAACTGTCTGCATCCAATGGTTTGCGCCAAAATTTCAAGCACAGCCCTCCTCAGGCTCCGATGGATTCGTATCGTTTACGCTCGGGGTCCGTGCAAAATAAGATCGGATATAAAAGAGGTTGGGTTCGTAGCTGATGGTGATACCCTCGATAAAAAAAAATGAGTTGTGGTTTGGAACGAATAGAGACGATAGGTTCGTGCGTCCCATACTGCCGCATGATTTCGATATTGTATTGCAAGCCACATATAGCCCGATGGGGTTGGGTTTGGATCAACTGGCAGGCGACGAAGCGCAGGATTGTACTTCTTCTAATTAAAGCTTATCGCAGTCCTCGTGAAAAAGTGCACCCGCCATGTGTTCCCATCACAGATCAATCTGACCGCTCTCCTCGTCGCCCCTGACGATGGCATGGGCTCAACCCCCATCTCTGCCCCCACCCCGATTTCCGTTTCTCCCACGACCCTCGCGCCGGGTCGGCCCCACATCTCTCACCGCACGCCTACCACGGAGGAGAAGCACGAGCGCGGCTATGACGGCCACGGCGGCTGCGCCAATAACGATCGCCGCAAGAGCCATCGCAGTGGACCGCCCCCATCTTCCACACCATGCATCGCTCGTTCGCTCTCCCTCTCCCGCATCGTCCTCGTCGCCGTTCTCATCTGCGCCGCCGTCATCGTCAGCGCCGATATCGACCATGACCGTGGTGGGGAGGGACCAGTCTCCATGGTCGTCGCGGACGCGCACCCAGATGCGATACTTTCCCGGACGTTCGTAGGTGTGTTCGTAGGTGTGCGACGCCGCCTCCGGCCAGGGTGCGTCGATGCTCGCACCGTCCCCGAACGCAACGGTCACCGCCTCGACCGAACCGTCGGGATCGGCGGAGCGCGCCGTATCGACGACCACCCTGTAGTGCTGCAAGGTGGGGTCCGGTCGGAGGATATCGACGATGGCGACCGGGAGACGGTTGGCAATGGTGATGGTCCGTTCCACCGTGGCGGTGCGCCCGTATCGGTCGACCACCTCGGCGCTGACATCGTATCGACCTGCACGATGATAGATATGGACCATCGTATAGACATAGCCATCGCCATCGTGGACGCCATCGTGGTCCGAAGGAGCGGCATCGGGTCCCATGCTCTTGCCGTGGGAGCAGTTGAAGCCCTCGTCTGCGCCGATCTGGAGCGTGGTCTCGCCGTCGCCGAACGACCAGTTGATGCGCCGCATCTCGTCGCACGCGAGGCCGCTGTGGAGCTCCAATAGGATCGGTTCGAGCGTGTGGTTCATCGACGGCGCGGTGAGCGCAAGAGATGGCTGTTTTCGCAGCACGAGCACCTCGACGCCCGCATGTGACCGCGCACCGTCGTCGTCGGTGGCCGTCACCGCGATATGGTATGGGCCAAAATCGAAGAAGGTCTGCTCGTGAATGGGACCCTGATAGGGACCGACGGTGTCGCCGTGCGGGTCGCGCACGGACCATTCGA
>CAZSUE010000646.1:0-3340 GCA_964609045.1 uncultured archaeon
CGAATACGAGGACCAGGACGGGTACGAGTACGAGTACGAGTATGAATATGACGAGGACCAGGACCAGGACGAGATCGAGGCGCTCTTTGAGGTCGACGAACCCGATATCGAGCCAGAGGAAGAGACTCCCCGGGCGGAGATCGACGCCCTCTTCGATACGAGCATCGACTCTGATGCGTCCTATGACACGGGTATGGTCGAAGATCACAGGTTCTTCGAGTACGAAGGGTTCGACGACGACGATGAGGAGATCGAGGCATTGTTCGCGTTGGAACCCGTGGACGAAGATCCCCCCTTTATCGGAGGCAACGGCGAGGGTGTAGAGGATGACGAAGAAGCTGACATCGAGGCGCTGTTCTCCTTCGATGGCGCGTCGGGAAGTGAGTACGAGCACGGATATCATTTTGAATATGTGCCTGCGAGGAGCGCCGAGCAAAGCGTACGGGACCGAGGGGTTGGGTATGGTGCAGCGCGGTGGGACGATGAGATCGACGATGAGGAGTTGGAGCAGCTTTTTGCCACTGAGTGAAGTGACGCGCGATCGGTCCGTCAGCACATAGAACCGTATGTTTGACACTACCCCGCCACTGTAACGGTTTCACCGTTGACAGTCCTTTACAGTAGCGCGCCGGAGTGGATACCGTCGCATGCAACGCGGCGAGGATGCGCTCATTCCAAGCGAACGCGCGAAGTGTTACGGTAAAATGAATGGAGACGGGGGCAAGTAACGAAGGGATTAAGAATCCAATAGAGAAGGATAGGGAACAAGTAGCTGATACAATGGACGAGGCTGACCGACAACGCAGTATCGGGTTGGTGCTATTAGTTATAGTACTTGAACTTTCCCGGCAAATAATATATATATGGTTCACTGCAGCTCTGTTCTCGGTCACCCTCGGAACGATTCTTCTCTGTCTGCCTGTTTAAGAATCGATTATCCTAACCATTTATTCATTCATTCATTCATTCATTCGTTCGATCAATCAAGCTCCTCGATCGTATAATCGAGCGTTCCCAACCCGAACGCGGCTGCGGCCTCAACATGGAGGTATGGATCACGCTCGGTAACGCGTTCGAAGAGCCCCTTTCCCGCGTCGAGGTCCGCCGCGGCGGACCCGGGCAGCGTCCCCGCCCGTTCCATCATCGTCAACGCGGCGTGGTCGATGGCCACCGGGTCGTCGCCGATCAATATCCCCAGGTCGTTCACGATAGGCACGTCCGAGTGCATATGACAATCGCAGTGCGGCATAATATCGAGGAGGAAATTGACATAGACGATCTTGCCCTCCTCGAAGGTCCGTATGGCGCAGCTGGCGGCCTCGGCGAGCGCGCGTTGGAACCGCTCCTCGGCGACCGGGAGCCGCAGTGCGTCGTTGGGACAGCTCTCCACGCACCGCCCGCATTTCGCGCACCGTTCGTCGTCGATGGCGATCTGTTCGTGCTCGGTGACGCCCAATGCGCCGTGGTCGCAGGCCTCGACGCACTTGCCACAGAGGACGCACCGCTCCTCGAGCCATTCCACGACCTCCTCTTCCGCAGCGTGCACGCGGCTGCGCTCCTTCGTCCCCTCGCGGTTCGAGGACGAGATGCACCCCATCCCGAGATTCTTGATGGCGCCGCCGAAGCCCGCGCCGATATGACCCTTACAATGCGAGCAGACGATCATCGCGGGCGCGTCGTGGATCTGTGACGCAACGCCGATCTCGCCGAAATAGCGCGCGGCGGGCACCATCACCGTATCGCGTCCGAAGAGCCCGTCGGCGAGGATCACGGGACAGCCCAATGTGGCGCGGTTGTACCCCCGCGCACTGGCCACTTTGAGATACTCGTACCCGGGGATGCGCACCGTATCGCAGAGGAACGGTTTGCCGCCCGCCGCACGCACCGCTGCGACGATCGTTCGCAAAAACTCGGGCCGTATCGTCCGATGCGCGCCAGTGGAACCAAAATGGCTCTTGAGCGCCACGAGGTCCTCCTCGGCGATGTAGCGCGAGAGCGCGACCCGTTCGAGGAGCCGCTCGAGCTTCGCCAGGACCGAGATGTCGTAACTGATGAAATTGCCCACGGAACGCGCGTTGACATAGTAGAGGGTGGCTGGATCAGACATAGTCACACCGATGGGTACTGGGTGAGTGCAATGACCAAGCGCGCGGCGGGATTATAGGCGTATTGCTTGGGAGGGGATTGGGGGTTAGGGTTTGGGGGGGTTGGGGCCGCCCCTCTCCATTGTGTTTCATCTTCGTCTCCTTGATCTGAACGAAAAGTCCTTTCACCTCCTTTTACACTGGACTTTTTGTTTCTGCTGTTTGAACTGACTAAGTAGATCATTGACGAAGATGAGCATGCGCGTCCCTCCACCATCGATAGTGAGCGAACCAAATCGGATCGGAGGGAATAGGAATGGAATAGGAATGGTATGGTATGGAACGGCCGATGACGCGAACGAACGGATCCACTGCCTTTAAATAGTCCGCGCCGATCTTTCTATTGTTCGAGCCGATGCCCGATGCTCGCCCAGGGCACCGTCCGGTTCGGTTCGGTTCGGTTCGGTTCGATCCGTTTCCATCAGTTCCGACGATCATGTAGAGGAGAGGGACGGCGATGTCGCATCGCTATGGGCTATTCACAATTCGGCAGCTGCAGGTGCTCGAACTGCGTGCACGGGGCTTGACACAGCGAGCGATCGCCGAGCGGTTCGGGACCACGCGCCAGAACATCGGCCGGATCGAAAAGCGGGCGCGCCGCAATCTTGTAACGGCCGAGGAGACGCAGCTCACCTATCGCCGGCTCCATGCTGCCGCAACGGTGACGCTCGAGCCGGGCACGCACCGTATCGACATCCCGCGATTGGTGGTGGACGCGGCGGACGATGTGGGCGTGAAGCTGCGCGCCAATTTCACGCGCATCTACGACGAGATCAATTTCAGCGTCCCAGACCGCGTTCGCGGCCCCAAGATTGCCGATCCGGTCACGATCTTTATCTCCCACAAGGGCGATATCAGCGTCCACGCCGGACACTGGGGCCGCTTGACCGTCACCGACGAAGGTTGATCGATCCGATCGCCGACCTCTCTGCGCGGTCTACACACCCTGGACCATAACCTTTTTTCTGGTTCGGATCGGCCGGATGGGAAAAAAAATACCAGTGGGGCCATAAAGTGGATGAAAAAATACCAGTGGGACCATAAGGTGGATAAAAAACACCCGATTGCGGGCCGGCCCCAAACCACCAATCGTCCCCCGCTCCCCGCACACCGCACACCGCACACCGCACACCGCACCCCGCATACCGCACACCGCTCCCCGCACACCGCACCCCGCATACCGCATACCGCTACCC
>CAZSUE010000647.1:0-3324 GCA_964609045.1 uncultured archaeon
TCCCCGCACACCGCTCCCCGCACACCGCACACCACACACCGCACACCACACACCGCACACCGCACACCGCACACCCCCAGTGGCGTCCTCAAACGTCGACATTATGTATGCGAACGCGCATTACCTTCACAGGTGAGCGAAACTTATGAAGATCGTGGACGCATCGCTCGATATCGTCAGCATCCCGCTTACCGAGCCGCTCGCCACCTCGTTCGGGACGGTAAACCACGCCACCAGCGCCATCGTGCAGCTTCTCACCAGCGACGGGATGGTCGGCATCGGCGAGGCCGCGCCGCTCTACCAGTTCCTCGACGAAGGCTACGAGAGCCTGCCCGTCGTGATGGAAAAGTACCTCTTCCCCGCGCTCCACGGGCTCGACCCGTACGATGTCGGTACGCTCCATCGGCGTCTCGATCGAAGGGTCAAGGGCAACCATTTCGCCAAGGGCGCCATCGATATCGCCATGCACGACCTCGCCGGGAAGGCGGCCGGCGTGCCGGTCTACAAGCTCCTCGGCGGGAAGCTGCGCGAGCGCGTCCCACTGATCTGGTCCATCGGGAGCTGCAATCCGGAAGAGACACTGAACATCGCACGATCTGCGTTCGAGAACGATATCACCACATTCATGATCAAGTGCGGTGCGCTCGTGCCCGCAACCGATATCCAGCGCATCGCGCTGCTGCGCGATAAGCTCGGTGATGTGCCCATACTCATCGTCGACGCAAACGGCGGGTGGTCGCCTGCCACCGCCGTCCGTACGATCAACGCGCTCGAGCCGTACGATATCCTCTTTGTCGAGCAGCCCGTGCCACACTGGAACCGACGCGGGTTCGCCATAGTGGCACAACGCGTCACGGTGCCGCTATCCGCCGACGAAAGCCTTACCACGGTGACCAGTGCGTTCGAGCTCGCTGCCAGCGAGAGCGCGTCCATTTTCAGCATAAAGATCGCGAAGCATGGTGGGTACTCAGATGCAACGGCCATCGCCGCGCTCGCCGCGGCCACCGGCCGCGAATGCTTCGTCAATTCGATGATCGAGACCGACCTCGGGGTCGCATCCAGCCTCCAGTTCGCACTTTCCGCGCCGAACCTTACCCCGTCCGGTCACGCGCTCATGTCCGCACTCCGCATCGAGGACCGTATCCTGAAAAAACCGCTGCCGTATCGGAACGGGACCATTAGCGCGCCCGAAGGGGACGGGCTCGGAGCCGAGCTCGACGAGTCCAAACTGGAACAGTACCGCCGCCCCGTCACCTCGGACCGATAGTATGATCGAGAATGAATGATACGACCAGCTACCTGAAAAGCCACAACGCCTCCGCTGTCGATCTCGTGGTTGTTGTTTTTCAGATCCCGCGGGGGACAAAAAAGAAAAAGCGACGCGATCCTTACCCTACGGCGATATAGATCGAGAACGCGATGGCGAGGACGAACACGATGCTGAGGAGGAATGCGAGATGAGTATGTGGCCCAAGACGCTCGTCAGCCATGAGATCGAGAAAGCGTTGCTTGCTCGTCAGCGCGCAGAGGAGACGCTTGCGGTTGGCGATGATGTTATTGAATGTGAGTTCCGGCGGCTCATCGAGCGATTCATCGAGCGGCTGCACTTCGTAAACATCATCCTTCGCGCTCATAACGACCAAAATGAACAACACCATTAAGCATTTTAAATGTTTCCCAGCGCCCAGCATCCACCTCCAGCAGTCCTGCGCGTTGTGGACGATGACGGTACGACATTCCGAAAAAACCCGCCACCATCTCACTGTTATCTCAGCTATTATCGGCTCTGAACGAAAAGTGATCCTGTGATCGATACGATTGTGATCATCGTCGTAGACCTCCTCCTCCTCGCCGCGCTCATCGCCATCGCGCTGCGCAAGGTGCGGTTCCCCTATTCAGTGGCGGCCATGCTCGTCGGGCTCGCTATCGGGCTCACAGCCCGTGCGGTCGATATCCAGTTCATGGCCGCATATGCGCCCAGCGAATATCTCGTCAGCGTTCTCGAGTTCATCCAGACCGCTCACATCCCCGCCGAGGCGATCCTCTTCATTTTCATACCAGCGCTCGTCTTCGAGTCCGCGTTCCATCTCGATCTCCGACGGCTCCGGCACCAGCTGACACCGATCCTCGTGCTCGCCATCCCTGGGCTCATCGTCTCCACGCTCATCGTTGCGTTCATCCTCTACGGCACCATCGCACCGATCTACGGCGTGCCGCTCCTCATCTGTCTCCTCTTCGGCGCGCTCATATCGGCCACCGACCCCGTGGCGGTGATCGCTATCTTCAAACAGCTCGGTGCGCCGCGGAAGCTGATCTACCTCGTCGAGGGCGAAAGCCTCTTCAACGACGCCACCGCGCTGGTGACCTTCCATATCTTCCTCTCGCTCATCGTCGGCTCATCCATCACCGGGTTCGGCCAGCTCGTCGGGGCCAGTATCCTCAATTTCATCATCGTCTTCTTCGGCGGGATACTCGTCGGCGGCGCGCTCGGATATGTCTTTGTCTGGTTCATCGGTCAGGTGTGGGACGAACCGCATATCGAGATCACGCTCTCCACCGTGCTCGCCTATAACGCGTTCATCTTCGCCGAATGGATACTCGGTGTCTCCGGCATCATGGCCACCGTCACCGCGGGACTCGTGCTCGGGACATATGGCGAATCGCGGATGTCGCCGCATGTGCACGCGTTCATGGAGCGGTTCTGGTCCTATCTCGTGTTCGTCGCCAACGCGCTCATCTTCTTCCTCGTCGGCATCATCGCCGCCCGACTCCTCCCATGGACCGAGCTGCACCAGTTTACCGTCCCCATCGTCATCTCAATCGCCGCCGTGCTCCTCGCACGTGCCGCTGGCGTGTTCGGGTTCATCCCGCTCATCAACCGCTTCCGACGAAATGAGGACCGGATCTCGGGCGAGTACCAGTTCATCCTCTTCTGGGGCGGTCTCAAGGGCGCCATCGCCATGGCACTCGTGCTCACCATCGCGAGCAATCCGCTCATACCCGCACATATCCAAGAGCTCGTTGTGGTCATGGGTGTGTTCATCGTCCTCTTCACCCTCCTCGTCAACGCGCTCACGCTCCGGCCCTATCTCCAGCACAGCACGCTCGCTACGCCGAGCTACCGCGAACGCTACCTTCGATCCCACTTCAAAAAATTATTGGCGCACAATGTGGCACGACGGTTTCGGGTCTTTGAACACCGTCGCATGCGGCGCATCCTCGGTGAGAATGTCGGAAAGACGATCAGCGAGGACGCTGGTGATATTATCCGATCCGCCGATCGGCATCTCGCACAGCTCCGACGCGAAGAGCCCCACCAATATC
>CAZSUE010000648.1:0-3320 GCA_964609045.1 uncultured archaeon
GAGGTCGCCGCCACCGATCACGGCGGTGCCGCCCTCGTTATCGTCGATCGCGTCCACAAGAAGCTCTGTCCCTCGCTCGAAACCCGCTTCGTAGATGCCCATGGGGCCGAACCATACGATCCGGTTCGCATCCTTCACCGCGGCGAGGTCCGCCTCGTTGGGGATGACATCGGCGATCATCGCATCGGCGTCGATGCCGGCGCGCGGGTCCGCGTCGCCGATCTCGTCCAGAGCCCTATTGGCGACGATCACACGGGTCGGCAGCGAGATCGTGGCCCCGTACGCGTCGAGGAGCCGTTTTGCGTCGTCGGTGTGATCCTCGTCCTCCTCGCGATATTTCGACGCGCCGATATCGTACCCCGCCGCGTGCATGAACACGTTGGCGACCACGCCGCCGACGACGATGCGATCGAAATTGGCAGCGAACTTCCCCACCGCCTTCATCTTTTCGGCGAGCTTCGCACCGCCCACCAGCGCCACCGACGAACCGCCGCCCTCGACGATGGGGCGCCAATTGCTCAGCTCGCGGTCCATGAGGAGGCCCGCCGCCACGGGCCGACTTTCGCGTTTCATATGCTGGGGCACGCCGTAGGTGGACGCATGCGCGCGGTGGGCGGTCCCGAACGCGTCGTTGACATAGACATCGGCGAGCGCGGCGAGCGCGGCGACGAACGACGGATCGTTCCCGCGTTCGCCGGGATGGAACCGCAAATTCTCGAGCAGGACAACATCGCCGGGTTCCATCTTTTCGATGAGCGACTCCACCCCACCGCCCACGCAATTGGGCGCCAGGGTCACTTCCACCCCGAGCTTCGCGCGCAGCGCGTCGGCCACCGGTTTGAGACTGAGCGCCGGGACCACCTCGCCGCCGGGCCGACCGAGATGCGACATCATGATCGTTCTTGCGCCCGCGTCGATACTGTGTGCGATGGTGGGCAGCGCCGCGTCGATACGCGTGGCGTCGGCGACCCCACCGTCTTTGATCGGTACATTGAGATCGAGTCGGATCATGACATGTTTCCCGTCCAGCTCGATGTCGTCTATCGTACGATATGATTGCATCATCTGTCACTCCGCACTATTATTGATAGCCCCCGCTATTTAAATTTCCTCTCCGACCGCAGAACCTCCGCCCTTGATGGCAAAGACGCTCCAGGTCGATGAGAGAGCATACGCACGGCAAGAAAAGTATGTTCGATCTTTTTGGTTCATTTCGGGCGGTGCCGGCGCCTCACTCACTCACTCACTCACTCCGTAACGTCTTCGGAGAAATGGTCGAGGATCTTTCGCGCGAGCACCGAGCCGACCCCACTGATCTCGGCCAGCTCGTCGGGCGTGGCCGCTGCGAGCTGCTCGACGCGCTCGAAGCCATGCTCGTAGAGGTCCACCGCTTTCGACGGTCCCACGCCGTCGATGGCGGTGAACGCGGCCTCGACCTCGGCGCGCGGCGGCGCCGATGCCGGTGCCAGTGCCGGTGCCGCTTTTGCTCTCACCTACTCCTGCGTCTCGACCGGCTCAGGTTCGGGTTCCGGCGCTTGTGCGGGCGCAGCCGCCCAATCTTCCAGCTCCTCATCGTCCGCGTCCTCGAGCGGCTCGGTCTCCGCTTCGACCGGCGCCGCACCCTCGGGCTCTCTTTCACCCTCGCCCTCGACCGGCGGTGCTGGCACGGCAGCTGCTTCCTCCGCTGCTGCTTCCTCTGCTTCGTTTTCGTCCTCTTTTCCACCGCGCCGATCGCGGCGGAACCAATCTGCGAGGCGCTCGCGCATCGCTTCGCTCAGTGGCGTATGAGGACAGACCGTCACCTCGTCGCCGGCGCTGACATGCAATTTCTGCCTCTCCGGGCGGCGGAGGCTGATCGTATCCATACCGATCAGCTCGTCCCAGAATGCGCGCACGATGACGCTCTCGTCGCCGGAGAGGACGACGAGCAGGAGACCGCTCTCGCCCGCCTCCTCCTCGAGGAGCTCCTCCACCGCGCCCTTCTCGACATCGAAAAGTCGGGCGATCGTGTCGCGATGGACGCGGGCGCGACCGCCGATGGCGATCGTACTTTTGGTCACATTCAAGCGAATATACGGCTCCTCGGTGGCACCGGGGTCGTCTGTCGTCATACACTTCCTCCCTTTAGGATACGGGTCCAGCGCGTTGCGCATGCAAGAACCGGTGGGGACGCGGTCCTACATCACTACCATTACGATCAACAGCGTCGGGATATTTAAAATTAACAATGCGCCCTCACAGTATGCCCGCGCGTGATCGCGTCGTCGTGACCTGCGCGCTCGATTTCTCGGGGCCGGAACAGTGCTGGTGCGAGTAAAGATAGTGCGATCTCTCCCATTTATAGAATAGAGCGGCGGTGCAGCGTAACGGTCAGATCGTCAGCCATCGCTATCGGAAGGGCCGATGTGCGCCCTCAGCTTACGATCCACTTCGTCGAGGAACTGCTCGCATCTCTCCTCGAGGCTGTCCCTTTGCGAGAGCGTCACTTCGAATTCGTCCCGACGCAATAGCTTCGCCCGCAATCCACGCTTATGCGTCTTTTTCTTTGCACATCGTACATGTTCGCCCTTATCGAAAGTTACCTTCACCGCAGGCCCCGGTTGATCCGTATGGTCCGAAAGTGGTGCCATGAGCGAAACTTCCTCCTGCAACACGTCCATCGGATGCGGCCCTTGGACAACGAGAGTGGTCGTGCCGTTCGGTGTCTCATATGCGGCGCTCCATTGGTCATAGTACATTTCCGACCCGGGACGGAATAGTATGCACATCTTCTCGAATTGCCAATCCGTCCTTCTGGACCATCCGTGCACCCCGCCCCGCTCATCGAGTATATCGAAGAGCTCCTCGGCCAGTCGCTGGTTCGACCGTTCCGGTCCGCTCGTACCTCTCATCGCATCGAACCGCTCCATCTCTTCTTGCGCCGATCCGTCCAACAATGGACGCTGTTCTGTTGGGTCTGTCATTCACTTCGACCTCCACACCTCCGATATTGACCGCCGATCCAATCGCACAGCGATGAACAGTCATATTGAAGAGAGTTCGAGGCGGTTGCATGACGCCGACTGTGGTGAGGATCATGATCATGATCATGATCTCGATCATGATCTCGATCATAAACCCGAGCACGCGCGGGAATTTAATATTTGGTGTTTGCAGCCGAGTCCGTCTGTGTGCAGACCGGTATAGTGTAACAATTTCGAACCGCGACATATTGGCAAAGGGTACTCCCTTTGGCCATGTTCGCAGAAACGCAGCCCGCAGGGATCGATTCTGCTGAATATTGGCGGAGTCAGAATTTTCCTCTCCGGCAATGTTCGCAG
>CAZSUE010000649.1:0-3320 GCA_964609045.1 uncultured archaeon
TCGTTCACGTTTTGGTAATGGCACCCGAAACGCGTTCGTGGGTACTGTGCGCGTTACCGCCGTAGAATGGTATGCGAGTGCGGACGCACCAAAAGGTAGATCGCGGTAAGAGTATATAAAACCGATCGAGGGGTCGGTGAAAGTATTCCGACAAGTGCGGCACTATGGGTATCGGGCTGTTGCATAAGAAAGATCGATTATGCAGCAGGCAGATACCCGGGGAGGAACTTGTGCCCTATTGAAGAAGGCACGATCCAGCGGGCGCGCGATGAGCGGCTGGCTGCACGAACACACTACCCATTACTTTCGCCGCTGACGATAGAGCGTCGGGTCCACCACATCCACCATGGCATCGAGGTCGAGCGCGGGCGCATCCTTGGCGAAAAAAACGCGTATCTTCTCCAGCTCTGCCCGCGGGTCGCCGAGTATCGTATTATAATTGACATAGACCGCCTCCATATCGTCGCGATCGCGGATGAGCGCCTTCGTGGTACGGTTCAGTTTGAGAAAGACGCGCTTCGTCTCCTCACGATCCTCGTCCTCGATCTTGGCCATCTTCTCCATGGAGTCCAGCACTTCCTCGATATTGCGCTCCGAATAGACGATACGATAGCGCCCTGCGGGGAGGAACTTGATCCCGTAGGCGGTCACTTTGATGAACTTGCCGCGATACGGTTCCAGCGGGAACGACCCTTCCATGAGCCGATTGATGATCTTGCCGCCGGCCAGTTCGTAGTAGCCCTTGGGGTTGTTCCGATCCGCTGGCCGGGACTGGTCGTACCCGATGGGCATTCCACCCGCATCGAGCATCTGCATGAGGAGCGAGGTTCCGGAGCGTTCGATCCCTGAGACAATATAATTGATCGATCCATCGAGTGACAAAATCATCCCTACCGTTCCCTTTCCCTTATTCGGATCCTGATCCTGATCCTGAACTTGCTCGCGCTCTTGGCGAACGATGATCGCACTATTAGTGCGTTTCGCGTTGGGCATGTGCAATTACGCGCGTCCCCGATGCGTGGACGGCGCGTGACAGCGCTGACGAGGGGTTTAAATAGAGACCGAGCTAATAGCGCCGTCCACCGCCGATCACGGAGGATTGTTATGGCATTTGACGATATCATCGCAACAGAAAAGAGACGCGCGTTCGTGCTCACAAACGAGGCCATTGTCCGCGGCGCCATCGAAGCGGGCGTCAATATCTATGCCGGCTACCCCGGCGCGCCCACCAGCGAGATGCTCGACACCTTCAACCGCGCGCAAGAGTACTTCGATTACCGGTTCACCATCGCGACCAATGAGAAAGTGGCGCTGGAGACCGTCGCCGGCGCCTCCATGGCCGGGTTTCGCGGGCTGACATCGATGAAATCGGTCGGGCTCAATGTCGCATCCGACGCGTTCTACTCCATCGGCTATACCGGCATCAACGCCGGGCTCGTCATGGTCGTCGCGGACGATCCGCACTGCCACTCGTCCCAAAGCGAACAGGACGGGCGCGCGTTCGGCCCCAGTGCGTATATCCCCATGCTCGAGCCGACCGATCCCACCGAGGCGTATCTCATGGTCAAGGACGCGTTCGCAATATCGGAGCGGTTCCGGATACCGGTGGTGCTCCGTACGACGACGCGCGTCAACCATCAGAGCGGTATCGTCGAGTTCTCGGCGGTCGAGCGCGAGCCGTTTACGAAAGCGAAATGGTCCGAGATCGGCGAGCCGTATTTCACCGTGGGCGAGATCGCGCGTAAAAATAAGCTCAAGGCGCTCGAGCGCGTGGAAGCGCTGCGAAAAGTGTTCGAAGCGTCGCCCTATAACGAGCGACTCAACACCGACGAAGTAACCGCTACCGCCACAACCGCCACCACTGGCTCCATCGGTATCGTCACCGCCGGCATCGGCTATCGCTATACCCTCGACGCCTGTGCCGCCATGGATATCGTGCCGCCCATACTCAAGATCGGTACGCTCTACCCGCTGCCCGAGGATACGATTGCAGCGTTCCTCGCACCGCTCGAGCGGGTCGTCGTCGTCGAGGAGCTCTCACCCTATCTCGAGAACGCGCTCAAGCGTATCGCGCACGAGCGCACGATCGAGGTCGAGGTCGTCGGGAAAGCGACGGGCCATTTCTCCGAAGCGCTCGAGTATAACATCCCCATCGTCACCAACGCACTATCCGATGTATTCGAATGCGACCCGCCGCGCGATTACGACGCGATCAAAGCGCGCGCCGATGAACTGAAAAAGATGCTCCCCACACGCATGCCGGTGTTCTGTGCCGGCTGCCCGCACCGCGCCACCTTCTGGGCCATCAAACAGGCGATCCGCGGCCAAAACATCGTCTACAATAACGATATCGGCTGCTACTCCATGGCGTTCTTCCCGCCGCTCAATTTCTCCGATTCGCTCCTCTCCATGGGCTCATCGCTCGGGCTCTCCGCGGGGATGGCGCAAGTGGTCGAAGAGAAGGTCATGGCCGTCGTCGGCGACTCGACCTTCTTCCATGCCGCGCTCCCCGGACTCGTCAACGCCGTCTACCATCAGCTCGACATCACGCTCTTCGTCCTCGATAACGAGGTCACCGCCATGACCGGGCAACAGATCCATGCTGGCACGCCAGAGGGCCGTGGGATGCCGCCCGATAAGCGGCGCATCGATATCGAAGCCGTCTGTCGCGGTATCGGCGTGGAACATGTCGCGGCGGTCGATTCCTACGATGTCCGCGAAAATATCGCAGTATTCAAAGCGGCGTTCGACTATGACGGCGTCTCCGTCGTTATCTCACGCCGTTCCTGCGCGCTGCACGGCGACCGCATCAAACGCCGCGCCGGCGACCCCATCATCCCCAACGAGGTCGATAAGGACGCGTGCAAGAAACCGCATACATGTATCCGCGATTTCCATTGTCCCGCCATCATCTTCGATGCCGACGACCGCGCGTCACATATCCAGCCGGAGGTCTGCGACGGGTGCGGCGTATGCGCGAAGATCTGCCCCTTCGGCGTGATCCACCCGATCACCGAAAGTGAGGGCGCCGAGACGGAGGAGGTGGAATAATGAGTGCGCCAGACGATCTTGGGAACGCAAAATTCGACATGGTGCTCGTCGGCGTCGGCGGTCAAGGGATCGTCATGCTCTCCAACGCACTGGGCGAGGCCGCGCTCGAGGCGCATCAGCAGGTGCGCACCGGCGAGCTGCACGGGCTCTCCCAACGGAGCGGATCGGTCTATATCCATATGCGCATCGGCGGCAGTGCGCACTCGCCGCTGATCCCGTACGGCGAAGCGGACGCCATCGTCGCGCTCGAGGCGATGGAAGCGCTGCGC
>CAZSUE010000650.1:0-3313 GCA_964609045.1 uncultured archaeon
TTGCAGCGCTCCCCGTGGAGGGTCATGAAGGTGAACGCGATGCGATCCTCGCGCTGCTAGGCGATCCCGACGCGTACGAGACCGCTCGCGAGCGCTACGAGGCGCTGAAAGCGGAGCTGGAAGCGGAAGCTGCGCTGCGTGCATCGTTGCGTGAAGAGATCGAAAAATGGGATGCGGAAGGCTATCGTGTGGACGAACTGGTCAGCGCGCTGGAGCGCGAGGTCGAGCTGTCGGAGCTGAAGCGTCGTGTGGCGGCGTACCGTAAGGACATCGCAAAGCTCAAGGAGCTCGAGAAGCGGTTCCAGCATAAGAACCCGAGTTGAGGTGAGTTGGGCTGGCGCGGGGTTGTGGCGGCGTGAGCAATGCGGTGGCGGCACACCCGTTAGAAGAGCGCTCCGTGGCGGTTGTTTGCAATTTGCAGTGGTTGAGCGAACGCTTTTAAGCCCGAAACCTATTTGTAACTGCGTGTGGTACATTAGACTGGCGCCTTTTGATCGTTGCGCGAACGAGGGGCGGTTCTTGCCAGCTGTGTCGATGCAGAAATGCGAAATATGTCTGTCGTTGGGCCGGCCGGCGAGCGATGGCCTCTCTTTTGTGCGCGCACCACTATGAAATGGACCGCTCAAAAATGTGATTGGAATGCTGGAAAGACGGTTTGTTCGATCTCGGCGCGCGATCACGCCCATCGTCGCCGTGCTTCTATTGGTTGCGATGTCGATCGTGCTCTCCGGCGTCGTCTATCTCTGGTTGACGCGGACGATGCAACGAACGAGTGAACCGAACCTCGATTACCCCGATGCGAGCTTTATCGCCACCGATGCTGAGGATCATGTGGACGATTATCACAGGGACGACGAACTTGCCATCGTGGAGCTCAAGGACGGGACTGTGATCCTCAGCTCCATCGAGGTCTTCATCTCGAGCACGGGCGATGAGTACGACAAATTATCCAACTTCACGCTCCGTGGCAATCGCGCAGAGAAGGCGGTATGGAACCCCGGCGAGTCGCTGGTGATCAGTGAGATGGGTGAGAACTGGCCGAGTGATACAGTCTCTATCCGTTTTGTACATCGCCCCTCACAGCGCGTCCTCTTCGAGGCGACGGTGGCGGTGGGAACGCCGCTCGTCGATGGTTGGGCGCCACGCGTGCGCGACTTTTTTGTCACCTACCCCGCGGGTGCTTCGGCGGTGCGAGCGGGCGAGAATGTGACGATCAGCGCGATCATCGATGACGGGAGGGATGGATCGGGTGTCGACGCCGATACGGTCTATCTCAACGCGTCGGCGGTCAACGCGTCGGCCGCGGCGGTGCTGATGAAGAATGAGACCGCGACGCAGTTCTCGGCCAATGTGACCGCGGGGTCGAGGTTCGGGTATCTCGAACTGCCCCTCACGATCACGGTCAACGATACGGTGGGCAATCGCGAGGTGTACACAGATGGCTCGGTATGGCTGAATCCGCCGGTGGAGGAGGAGAACGCGCTGTTGAGTGCCGCCGATCGTGTGCTCGATCTCCAGAACGAGGACGGAGGCTGGGGGCGCGAGTGGAACATGAGCAAGTACGACACTGCGTTCTACTATCTTTTAGATAGCGACCCATCGCTCTACGGCGACATCGCCAGTAGCTTCCTCGACATCTACGGCGTTACCGGTGACGATACTTATATCCGCTCGCCGACGGTGGACGGCGCGCGTCGCACCGCCGATGAGCTTTTAAAGTGGACCTTCGACGGCAGCTCCGACTATGAGAGGGATCACAATCTCTCGGGGTTGCAGCCGGACGATTACACCTTCCTCATCCGGTTCGAGGACGAGGTGGCGGACGGTCTGAAAGCGACATCGGGCAGTTATGCGGACCACGCCATCGCGCAATGGAACGCACTTCAGGCGGTGGGTCCCGAACATCCATATTATAACTACAGGGCGGGTCGCCAGGGTGCGCTGCTGGACCAACTGCTCGCCGAGAGCAACGCGAGCGAGGGGTATGGTTGCACGGTGGCCACCGCCGCACGGCTCGCGCTCGCGGCGTCGTATCTCGGCGACGACGATTGGGGCGCGCATCTCCTCTTCGAACTGCTCCATAGCGCAAATATGAGCTATCCGGATCCGGAGGCACCGTACCGTACCAATACGACGAATTTTGTGTCGACTATGATCGAGCGTTTCGATGCATGGTACCCGGCCCAATCTACTTTTGGAGCAGAACCCTACGCGCTGGAGGGTGCGGGCGCCGTGTTGATGGCGTTGAACGCGCTCGATCTTCGCGGCGAGCGCTTCGGGGATAATGTCACCACCCTGAGCAGCTTTTTGAAGGAGTATCAGGATGGGAGTGGGAGCTGGTTCTTTAACGGCAGTGAGCCGCGTCAGGTCGCATGGCCGGTGATCGGGCTCGCCTCAACGGGCGGTCCCAACGGTGTCGCGGGGAATGTGGCCGCTGCGCGGAACGGCTCGGAGGCGCTCCTCGCCGCGCAAGATGAAGTGGGGGGCTGGCTCGATGGGCGCGGCTACGAAAATCTTGCGGAGGATAGCGATTGCATCACCGCCATCGTTACCGCATGGCGTAATATGGAAGCGCTGTGGCCGCCCGCTGCATAACTTTTCGGATTCGATATCTATGTCATTTTTCGATCGTCGCAAAGCGAAAAAAGCGCTCCGCGCCGCATCGGCGCACCACGCAGAGGAGGAGTACCGCGCTGCCGAGGCGCGGTACCGCGAAGCGCTGCGTATCGACGGATCACTGGCGGAAGCGCACTTCCACTACGGTGAACTGCTCGCCGATCTTGCGCGATGGGAAGAGGCGGAACGCGAATATCGTCGAACCATCGAACTGGACGAAGACTATGCTCCGGCGTACAATAGTCTCGGGACGCTCCTTCATAATTGGCAACAACACGAAGCGGCGGAGAAGGCGTACCAGCGCGCCATCGAGCTGAACCCGGATTATATCCACGCCCATATCAATCTTGGGACGCTCTATACGGACCGTGGCCGGTTCACGCAGGCGCGTGAAGTGTTCAAGAATGCGCTGGAGCGCACGAACGATCCAGAGCTGCGGCGGAGGATCAAATCGAAGCTGATGTAGTGCTGTGGGTGTGGGTGGAGGCGCTGCTCGTTCGTGGTGGTGGCGTTGCTGGACCCGCGTGGGAAGTGCTCTTGCCGACGATGAGGCGGGATATGTATATTTTGGCATGCGCGCGTCGATGATCGCATTGTGGGGCAATGGATAAGCATACTATACAATCGCTACCTTGTATACGGTAGAGATGGCCGATGAGATAAACATCAAACCCTACTTTGTCGCTATAATAGGCTT
>CAZSUE010000651.1:0-3295 GCA_964609045.1 uncultured archaeon
GACTCCGTGGTCCGCCCTCGCGCTGGCGCGACGGGGCGGCGCGACCGCGCGTGTGCGACGCCGAGCGCGGTGCGCGGCGCTGTGACGGCGCTGGCCGACCAGCGCTCCCCTCGCCGCTACCATGCTGACGCGCCGCAGCGGTGGCGCCCATGTCTGCACCGCCAAAGCCCCCAGACCCCTCCCCGCTCGGAGTCCCGCCGAGTTCGTCCGGGAGGTCGGAGAGCGCATCGGCGACGGCGCGATCGTAGGCGCGCGCTTTCGATCCACGCCGTCGTTTGACGACGAGCCAGCCTATCAACGACCCCAGCGCGACGAGGATGACACCCATCGCGAGCTGCGCACCACGACTGGACAGTATGCTCCGGGATTCGACGGTGCGCACCGCTGTGACGACATTATTGTCCTCCACCACCTCCGGAAGCCGGTTCTCGGGATCGACCGCGATGGCGATGGTATGCTCGCCCGGCTCCGCGACCCATGTGAACGAGACGATGGAGTTGTCCGCGAGGAGACCGATCTGTTTCGAATCGCGCTGGACGCCGTCGATGAGGAGCACCAGCTCGATCTCGGGCGCTTTAATGTCGCCGATATTGACCACCTGCGCCGTGATTGAGACCTTTTCGCCCTCGACGATGCGCTCGGGGAGCGACAATGGGCCGTCGAAGGTGAGGTCGGGGAGGAGCACGCGCACGGAGATCCAATCCCACGCCCCACCAGTGAGCGTCTCGGCGGTTACATTGAAATCGTAGTTGCCGCTCACCGCCGCTGGTGAGGAGCGGATCGTCAAGGTGAGATATGCGCAAGCACCGCGTTCGAGATCGAGATCGAGCATCGACGGTGACGCCGAAGAGGATGAAGAGAGACGCTGGTAGCGAACGGACGGTTCCAAATCACCGATATTGATCGTCCCGTCCAGATCGATCCCGCGCACCGTCTCCGTCGCCTCGGTACGACTAATCGCCGTATAGGAAACGCTCCAGCCGGTTTCCACGCCGTCGATCCGGGTCCGGATCGTATCGGGGCCGTTGCCGCTATTGGTGATCTCGATGGTGAAAGTCGATACCGCTCCCGGCGTGGCGAGGCGCCGATCCTGCAGTGCCACCACCTCGACGCCGTGTTGCTGCCGGATCGACGCGTCGAGCGAGAACGACCAGCCCGAGGGCGTCTCCGCCTCCGATTGGGCGCGCGTGAAATTGAGCCGCAGCGTACTTCGACCGGCGGCGGCGTCCGCTGCGGTCCGGACGAACACATCGAGGACGATACGCTCGTACGGGTTGAGCACCACCTCGGTGATATTGACGCCGTCCAGTTCAGTATAGGCGCTCCATCCTGCGGGAGCGATGGTAAGGAACGCGCTGATCGTTTCACGCATATTCCCGTTGTTCTCGATCCAAAAGCTGTAATTGAGGAGGCCACCCGGGTCGGCGACTGAGGCGTTCCCGACAAGCTCGATGGTCATATTGGTGACGCCGCCCACCTCGACGACGAGCGTTAGCTCATTGGACGGCACGCGCTCGGTACTGCCCGGCGAGGTCCGTCCCACCGCCCAGATCATGATGGCGCGGCTGTCCTTTGCCATGGCCGAGGCCGGTACCGTGACGGTGAAGTGTGTCGTCGTGGTGGCGTCGCTCTCGAGTGAGAAGCGCTCGGGTTCGAATCCGCCGGTCCATAGGTCCCCATCGTCATCGCCGCCAATAGATGCATCGATGCCACGGAACCCGAGTTCCACCCCGAGCTGGGTATTGCCGAGGTTCGAGACCTCGATGGAAAAGACGGTCTCGTTGCCCGGCGGTGCGAAATGGCGGGGGTATGCACAGCGCAGTTCGAGATCGCTGCGTGGGTTGACGATCAGCCGTGCGGAATCGAGTTTCACGATAGGCGCCGAGCAGTAGATATAGCTGCGGCTCGAGGTGCCGCGGATCTTGAGCGTGATATGCTCGTTGGCAGCCGCGTCCTCCGGTACCATGACCACGATCATATAGCTCGCCTCGTGCACTGGCGCAGGGGTGCCTGGCAGCTCGAATTCGAGCCGATGCGCACCGCCGGCGAAGCTGATGTTCCACCCACGGGGGATGTCGTAGAGCTCGAGTATATAGGAGTCGTTGTAGTTGCCAAGGTTCGTGACCTCCACGGAATAGACGCTCATCGTCCCCGCATCGACATGGTCGCTCTTCTCGTTGAGGAAATCGTCCTCGAAGCCGAGAAGCTCCAGTTCGAAATCGATCTCCACATGCATGATCACCGTGACCTCTTCGGTGGCGTTACTGCGCGGATCGGTCACCGACACCGCCTCGAGGAGGAGCGACTGGGCATCGTCGAGCGAGACATTCTCGAGGTCGCACGGCGCGGTGACATAGACGGTGATCACGCGCGCTTCGCCCGGCGCCAGCGTGATGCCCGAGGTATTGATCATGATCACCGCATACCAGCCACCGCCCAGCGGTTGGAGTGTGAGATCGAATGCATCCTCTTTCGGGCCGAGGTTCGTCAATGTGATATTGACCGGGATAGTGGTGCAGGGGTCGATATAGATGATGGGGGATTCGGCGCTGAGGCCGACGCCGGGCGATTCCGTGGTGCGGCCGTAGATCTCATGGTGCGGCGGTCCGTCACGGTCGTCGGCCCAGACGATATTGGTGGAGAACTCGCTCCCCACGGCGATATCCGCCGCCTCGTTCGGACATTTGTTCGAGATCGCACGGGTAAAGGTCTCGATAAAGAGCGAGTCGGGGTCTGCGTCCGGTGGGAGGAGGGCGTAGACGAGCTGCACCTCGTCGTTTGCTTCATCGCGCCAGACGACGAGCGTATTGTTCAGCGCGTCGATGGCCACAGCGGGGAACCAAGATGCGCTCTGGTTCTTTTCCGACAGCCGCATATCGTCGACGACGGTGAGCGTCGGCTCGTCCGCTTCCGTGCCGTCGTGGTTGACGAGGGTCGCATTCAGCTGCGTGTAGTAGACCTCGAAAAGGCCGATGGTCCCCGGCGGATAATCCCGCGCGTCGTGCCAGACGATATGAGTATGAGCCCGCGGACCGACGACGAGATCGGGAACGCCGGAGAACATCGGGTCGAAGGTGAGCTGCGTATCGTCGATGAGCGTGATGAGCCCCTGCGCCACCGGGCCGCCGTCGAGCGGTGCGAGGTCCACATCGAGGAGCGTATAGAAGAGGTCGCCGCGGCAGGCGAGGTAGAGGAGCGCAGACTCCACCGCGTCGGTGTTCTCGAAATAGAAGGTGCGCGTGCCGAGCGCCGTGGCCACATCCTCCATCTCGTCGCGCGCGGAGGAGTAGGTCCC
>CAZSUE010000652.1:0-3285 GCA_964609045.1 uncultured archaeon
CTCGGTGATGTAGCACTCGTGCTTATAGGCATCCTCGAACGCATCGAGGAGCAGGTCCCATTCCTTTGGCGGCTCCTTGATCGGGAGCAGGTCCACCGTCCCGCCGCGTTCCTGGACATGGTCGTAGAACTTCATCGCATGCTCGAGCTCTTCCGCCGCCTGGACCCGGAGCCATTGTGCGGCCCCATGCAGGTTCTTGGTCTCGAAGTTCGCCGACATGCTCAAGTAGAGGTAGCCGGAGTACATCTCTTCGTTGATCTGTTGATTGAATGCTTTTTCCATCTTTTCATTGATCATTCTTTCACGCTCGTCCGTTCTAGCCAGTTATCGATCTCAATCTATTACTCGAGTTCGAGATAGTTCTGCCATAGGCCGTGAATATTGCAGTATGCCAGTGCGCCGTAGGCTTTGAACTCGTCCGGTGGGACTTGGAACCGGATATTGGGGTCCGTATAGGACGGTCCGAAGGTGGCGCGGCCGAGGTGGACGACCTGGTCGTTGGCTTTCACGCCATAAAGGTCGACCCATGCGATGTGGTGCTCTACGGTGTTGGGGTGTGGTACTTCCTTGCCGACGAGGACGCGCACGATATTCTTGCCTGCGCCTTTGCCCGTATCCGGTTCGATAATGGGGACATGCTTTTCCTTGCCTTCCGTTTCCGCGGTCTTGATCGTTTCGCAAAATTTCATATTGATCGCTCCAGTGTCTATTGCTCGTTGTTCGTGGTAATGTGGTTGTATCTGTATCCGGTCTCGTTCGATCTCGGTCGGACTAATCTGGTCCGGTCTTCATTGGTTATGGTTGGTTTATGGTTGGTCTCGTCTGATCCGATCTTATCTGGTCATGTATGCATCAGGTCTCTTTCATGTTTCATGTTCGTGCGAGGGTCGCCGCCGGTCAGTCATCGAGTGCTGCTGCGAGCCGTTTCGCCGTCCCCTTCAGTGCCTCGAGCGCGTCCTCGTCGGGGATATAGCGATACTTGATACCGTCCTCCGGCAGCTCCCATTTCAGCGTCTCCATCACCGCTTCGATCTCGCCCACCGCCTGTCCGCCCCAGCCGTACGAGCCGAACGCGAACCCGACCCTTTTGCGCGGGCGCAGCCCCTTGAGATAGGTGAGGAACGCTCCCATGGTGGGAAGCATCCCGTTATTGAGCGTGGGCGAGCCCATCAGGATCAGCCGCGAATCGATCACATCGGTGAGGATGTCCGAGATGTGGATCCATTTCAAATTCCGCATCACCACCGGTATGCCCGCCTCTTTCAGCCCTTCCTCCAGCGCCTGCGCCATCTTCGTCGTAGAGCCCCACATCGAATCGTAGACGATGACCGCGCGCGGTACGGTGGCGTGGTCGGACCAGTTCTTGTACTCTTCGATCATCTTGCCGACATACGATCGGAGGATCAGCCCGTGACTGGGCGCGATCATCTCGATTTCGAGGGACACGAGCGCGTCCAGCGCTTTCTTCACCTGTTGCCCGTAGGGAAGGACGATATTGGCGTAATATTTCGCCGCCTCTTCGCGGACGATGTCCCACCCGATCTCGTCATCGAACCGTTCCGGCGACGCGATATGTTGGCCGAAGGCGTCGTTGGGAAGGAGGAGCTTCTCCTCGGCGATATAGGTGACCATGGAATCGGGCCAGTGGACCATGGGGATGTGGACGAAGGTGAGCGTTCGCTCGCCGATGGAGAGCTCCTCGCCCGATTTGACCGCCTTGAAGTTCCAATCCTCCATATAATGCTGCCGCAGCCCTTTTTCGCCCATGACCGAGGTGACGACGGTCACATCGGGGTTGATCTCGAGCAGCCGCGGGAGCGACCCGGAATGATCCATCTCGACATGGTTCGAGACGATGATATCGATATCGGCGGGGTCGACCACCGCCGAGATGCGCGCGATCATCTCGTCGGCGAGGTAGTGCTTCACCGTATCGACGAGCACCGTCTTCTCGTCCACGATCAAATACGCATTATAGGTCGACCCGCGCTGGGTCTGATAGCCATGGAAGTTCCTCAGGTCCCAATCGATGCCGCCGACCCAGTAGATACCGGGAACGACCTCGGTCTGCTCCATTTTGCTCACTCCGCCACGAACATATCCTTGCCCGCACCGCAGACGGGACAGACCCAGCTGCCGGGGAGGTCGTCGAACGGCGTTTCGGGCGCGATGCCGCTACTGGGGTCGCCTTGCGCAGGGTCGTAGATATATCCGCATACGGTACATCGATATTTCGTCATTCATATCACCTGGTTCGTTGTTTGTTCATACATCGCTTGTTCTTTCCTGGTCGTTTCGCCGTTCGCCGCGGGCGAGACAATCGTTGCAGATGCCCTTGAAGTAGCCGTGCACCTCGTCGATCTTGTGTTCGCCCGCTATGATCTCGTCGAGATACGGGCATTCCACAGCGATATCGATGATCCGCCCGCAAGATTTGCAGAGGAAGTGATGATGCGGCGAGGTGTCGAGATCGTATCGCGTTTCGTGCGGCTCGATCGTCAACATCTCCACCATCCCATGGCTCTTGAGCGTTTCGAGGGTGTTATAGACCGTGGTCTTCGACAGCGTCGGATACGAGGCCCGGAGCGCCGAATAGATCTCGTCCACCGTTGGATGGGTATGGTGCGTATCGAGGTATTTGAGGATGGCAAGCCGCTGGGGCGTGGCCTTGATCCCGGCGTCACGCAATAGTTCCAGATAGTGATGCATCGGCTCCACTCTAAAACCGTTACAACTTGGTAACGGTTGTGTGTATGGAGTAATTACGGCAGCCTATATAAGGTTTTGTCACCGTTACATTCTGTGACAGCGCAATTGTCACCTCCATCCTATCCTATCCTATCACGTCATGCCATGTCATATCACATCTTTTCATATCATATCATATGGTGTCGATATGGTGTATGCAATCGAGAACCACAGCGATTCGTCAGGCATTCCGTAGGGCTTCGAAATCGGTCACGGCGGCCGCAGAATACCCACGGTGCCAGAGACGGGATGGCAAATCGGGTGAAGGTCGAAGGCGTTCTTCCAGGCATAGCTCACTCATTTCGTTGCGGTGCCGGCTATCCTAATATTTAGCTTTTCCGGGTAAAGTATATATTCTAGCCCGGCCACGGCCTCGTTCGCGGTCAGCCACATCTCTCTATCTCTCTATCTCTCTCTCGTCGCAACTATGTACCGGTATTTGAAGTTGAGCATTAAAGCGGCGCGACTCGAACGATCCTCACATCTCCGCGATACCACGCTGGGAACCGTCGCGCTTGATCTGCCAGTCCTCGATGG
>CAZSUE010000653.1:0-3285 GCA_964609045.1 uncultured archaeon
CGACAACCTCCTCTTGCCATACGGCGGGAAGGTCGACCTCATCGAGCTCCTCCTCGGCGAAGCGGACCACGAGCATTTCCTCCCCGAGCCGTACCGGATCCATTATTACACCGAGTTCGGCACCTTCAATATGCAGACGATATCGTATCATCTCGTCTATTCGTCGTTCATCCAGCAGCATGCGCAGGGGAGCGATACGCCGTACTACGACTCGCTTGTCGATATCCTCGAGACATTCAATGTAAGCATGCGCCGGCAGCGAAAAAATATCCACGACCAGGAGGCCAACGGTCTCGTGGAGCAGATCGCGCAGGACGCGGGCCGAAAAGGGACGAACCCCGGCATCTCCACCGAGCCGATGACGCTCGGGGATGTCATCGCGTTCGACCCGAACGATGAGGAAACGCTCCTCAGCGACGGTGTGGCGACGATGATGGACGAGGACGGGCTCCCGCAGACCCCCAACCCGTACGCCGAGGCGCTACACGGGTTCACCTCACTGGCGCAGTACCCCACACGGGTACAATGGTGGCGGAATAATGCGTATAACGCCGGTTCGGAGCTGTTCCTGCATCATCTCTTCCGCCAGACCGTGGACCTCTTCTACGAGGTTTACGACACGCTGGATGAGAGCTGCGCCGCCGATTTCGGCCCCTACCGGTCGGAATACAACCCGCGCGCGCATATCGAGGAGGAGCAGGCGAAGACCGACGGCGTCGACGAGCATTTCGAGTTCCGTACCGACGCGCTGAAGCATGCGTACAATAGTGTCATGGATATCGTCACCCTCCATCTCATTCCCATCGAGGAGTACTTCCATCCCGGCCCGGCTAGCGTGGGCGAGTTCATCTACTCAATTCCACCGATACCAGAAGAGGCGTGGATCATCTACGGTCGTCATTCGGCGGTCTGGGACGCGGTCAAGAAGGATATCTCCGACGCGGTGCGTCGCGCGCTCGGCCCCACCGGCTCACTGGCCACCTCCGGCGTGAGGCTCGAGATCGCGCCCGGGCTCGCGAGCCTCCAACTCAATACCGACTCGCGCCGGTACGAGACTGCTTTCTTCACCTTCGTCCTCAACCGTGTGGGGCATCGTATCATCTCGGACGCCAAGTCGCCTTTAGAGCGGCTCGCCGTGGAGGACGGATGGGCGTATCAGATCATTCACGACGAACTCACCGGGCACCTTCGCGATCTCGTCGATATGAACGGTATCGAGACGCTGCCCACCGTCTCTCGCAACCGCCCCTACCGGTTCTGGCGCGGTGCGGCCCAGCGCGCAACACGGCCGGACACGGTGATGACGGAGCGGATGGTGGTCGACCAGGTGCCGGACTACCTCGATACGCTGCAGGAGGGTGAGACCGGTGCCGGGCTCTCCATCTACCTCACGCCGCCGCAGCGCGGCGTCCATTTCGCCGACACGCAAGACGAGGAGAGCGACCTCGCCACCAGCCCGTTCGTCACGCGATGGGAGGTACGCGTTAGCGGCCAGTTCGCGCTCCACACGCAAACCGAGCGCCGATCGCTCATCGGCGGCGCGGGGGTACACCTCCCGAGCTGGTATAACGCCTCGGTGCGGCTCGAGATCGAGTGTCCCATCGTCGTCTATACCGGGTGGGACCTCGACGGGGTGGAGTACCAGAAGACACGCGATTATTTCGGTGTCGTCGCCGGCGAGGCGGAGGATACGAAGGACGCGCCGCTCTTCATCAGCGACGAGCTGGATGCATACCTCGAGGGTGTGAAGGATAGTGCAAATTGGCTGCTCGATACCGATCTGAATATCCATCACACGCTCAGCACGCTGCCCGCCCGCGTCTTCGACCATAAGATGGCGCGTGCAGCAGCGCTGGGCACTGCGTTCGGGTTCATCGAGGACGCGGTTGCGGATGCCACCAGTTCGGGCTATATCGAGGCGATCAACGATCGCGCCGAAGCGCTCGCCATAGCGGATGCGTACGGTGACGGTGAGGAGGTGGACTGGGACGCGTTCAGCCTCGATTGCTACGGGCTCGACGCCACACTGGATGTGAATACGCCCGCCGCAACGCTGACAGGGCGCGGGATAGAGTACGCGCTGAGCTACGCCGGGGTGATGAAGGCGCAGACGGCGTATGGGAGCGATCTCGTCAACTGGGACGCGATCCACGACCCGACGAGCGCTTCCCGCTGGCGCTATAACGGGAGCTGGTCGAGCTATGCGGGACGCCCGCAGCAAGCGCCGGAGGCGGTCGGGACGTTCAGGTTCGACCCCGATACGGCACGCGAGCCGGTGGATGTCTACGCGCTGCGGGACGCGGGGAGCGCGCCGCGCGCAACCTATCTCCCCTATCTCGACGCCTCGCCACGGCTCGATCTGGGTATCGCGGTGCACGGCCAGACCGTACCACGGGACGCGCGTGTCGCGCTCGATAACGCAGCCTCGCCCGCACCGCGCTCGATAGAGGGGATCATCGGGTGCTGTTATCGGTTCTGGGGCGCGCTCTACGCCGACGCCATCGATGATCTTGCGGGGGTGGCCGCCGTGGAGCTCTTCTATGAAGCGGAGGACCTCGCCGCCAGTGGCGGTCGTGACCGTTGGTACGGGCTGAAGCTCGATGTTGCAGCGGCGGGTGATGAGGAGGACGCGGTGGCGGATCATATCCGCTGGCTGCTCAATAACCTCCGACGGATCGGGTACGATATCGGCAACGAGCAGTACCATTACGAGGTGTTCGCCGCTATGCCCATCGCACTCTTGGAAACGGTGTCGGTGCGTCTCCTCGAATATGAAGGAGATATCGGGACCGGCGAGGAAGCAGGGTATGCGTTCAATTATAATACACAGGCGTTCTGCGAGCCGGTGGCGGGGTGTGGTGCCAACCTCAGCGTGGGCGCGCCAACCGTCAGCTTCGGTGCGTTCGACGGCGCGCAGTGGGAGTATCATGGCGCAATGGTGTATTGATTGACTGATTGATCGATGATCAACTGCGGCTGGACCGGTCGGGTCGTATCCGGCTGGTGCATACCGCTCGGTCAGTTATGCAGCAAGCAGATGGGGGGCCAGAGACGCGGACGATGATAGACCGAGCAATGTGCACATGGTGTACCTACCCGAAGGATTGGATATTAAAGGCTGACCGACAACCCATTTCGTATCGGGTGCCCGGAGCTCTAGTACTTGGTCCTTTCGGATAAAACATAAATATAGGCTCGGCCACGCCCGAGTTCTCTCTCGGTCAGTCACATTAGGGTATCCGGCTCTTACATAATCGTTATGCAACAGGCAGATAGGTTTGGAGA
>CAZSUE010000654.1:0-3278 GCA_964609045.1 uncultured archaeon
GCGATCGGTCGTTTCACGGTACGGGGACGGCCGCGTCGTCGGGCAGAAAGGTACTCTTGGGACTTCCCTTCTGCAAGCATTGCCACAAGCACGCTCGGGACGATATATAGCCGTTTTCCCAGCGCGCACTACCGGGTCTGAGAGTATCCGGCCATCATTAGGTGGCGAAAGTCCCGAACTGTTCGGCGCGGTTGTACCCAACCCGATCCAATCTTGTTTGGCCTGACCAGGCCCGATCCGGCTCGATCCAATCTTGTTCGGCCCGACCCGGCCCGACCAGGCCCGATCCGGCGCGGCGGGGGTCGCTGAAAAAGGTGCACTCCCACTTCGCGACTGCGTTATGAGCACTCTGACGAAACAGCCGGCTGTTGAGCGGCGCGATCAATCCGAGAACTCACGGTACGCGTCGTACATCTTGGCGAAGAACGGTGCGATCCGTTTGCCTCTATCGGTGAGGTAATAGTATTTGGTCCGCCGCCCTCTGCCCGAGCTTTGTACCTCTTTTTTCACCGTTACGAGATCCAGCTCGATCAATCGTTTCAGCGTCCGATAGACGGGTTGTTGATTGAGTCGTAGATCCTTAATGAAATTGGATATGTTCGCCCGACCGAATTTCGCAAAAAAGACCATAACCTCGAGCAATCCAGTAAGATCGTCGAGATCGCGCAATAATTTTATAGACTGGATCTCGAGCATTTCGCTGATCGAATTTCCTGGCATCGCAATCACAGATGGAGAACAATACTTTCCTATATAATTATTAGGTTCTGCCGTGGTGTAATGGGCTCTACTGTGTACAACAGCGATTGCATTTTTCAGAAACGACGGGCGGTGCCGCTCATGGGGAGGGTGTTTCGCGCTAAAACGCGTCGCAGACCGCATCGAGCGCCTTTTGAGAGCGTTTTCCAGCGCGCGCCGCAACGGACGGCCGAGCATCGGACCCCGCATCGCGGTCATGCATAGGTCTAATCCTGCAGTGGTCTCGTGCTGGAAAAAGCGATCAACCCTCATGGCTCATGGCTCATGGACATGGCCCATGGGCGGGATACCGGACAAGTGCTGACATGTGTCATGAACGGCGTCGGTGAGAGGTCTAGATCTCGATCTCGTAGCCGATATGCCGCTTAGCGGTCCGCCTGGGCACTGAGAACCCGTTCCAGCTCGGCGAGCGGTTCTGGATCGTAACCTCCCTTTGCCGACCAATGGATCGAACCGTGACGATCGACGAGGTAGAGTCTGATCGAGGATCCGTCCTCGATATCGAGTGCCGCTTTGAACCGTGTTTTACTCGTGTAGACGGTGATGGTGCGATGCCGCGCGGCAGGGTCCGGGATGCCCGCGCGCATCCCGCCGTCGATGACGAGGCGTAAGGGCAGATAACCGGTGCTGAGGACCGGTACCTCATACCAGCGGACGGATCGGTATTTCTCGGCGACATCCTCCAGTGTCGCCGCCCATGTATTGACCTCGCGCTGCTGGTCGCGGAGGAAGGCGCAGACGAGGATGTTTTGCTCGCCCTCGAGGTCTGTGGGCAGCTTGAAACGCTTATGATCGAGATTGCGTCCGCGTACGTCGGGGAATCGATCGGGCATACCTATTCTCCACCATCACACCAGTCCCCTGTATGGCTTTAAATCTTTAGGACCGGGCGAAAGTCATACGGTCTATGGGCCCTCGATACGGTATTGGAAATCCGCCCGCCGCCAGCGGCGCTCCCTCAGGATCAGTATCGACCTGGATCGTGGCTAATGGCGATCGATATCGGGCTCGAGATCGATCTCCTCGTCGAGATCGAGCAATCCTGCATCGCGCGCCTTGACCTTCTCGAGGATGCGATCGTAGAAGGCGCGGTTGATGGGATAGAACGAAAGGACGATGACGCCGGCGATGAAGAACGCGGCGGGGATCGGCCCGCAGAGCAGTTTGATGCCGAGCTTCGAGAGCGCGCTCTGGACGACATCGGGGCGGTACCCGAAGAGCGCAAGCACCCACCCGGAGAGGAAGATCGCAAACGCCTGGCCCACCTTGCTCGTGAATGTCCAGAGCCCGTAGAAGACGCCCTCGCGGCGTACGCCGTGCTCCGCGTAATCGTACTCGACGATATCGGGCACGATGGCGTAGGGCATGACATACTGCGTGGCGAACCCGATCCCCGCCATGGCCATGATCGCGAGCGCGAAATAGACGCCGAGGATGTCGCCGAGGAAAAAGAAAAGGAGCACGGCGGCGGCGAAGATCGACATCCCGATATTATAGCTCGTCTTCTTGCCGATCCTTTTGGAGATCTTGACCCAGATCGGGATGAGGACGATACTACTGGCGAGCAGCACCAACAGCGCGTACTGGAAGAAGGTCTCGTTATTGTAGATATAGCGGAAATAGTAGAGGAGCGCGACTTGGATCACATTGATGCCGGTGATATGGAGCGTCCAGGGGAGGAGTGCGAGGAGGAACACCTTCATTTTGAGCACGGACGCGTACGACTTGAGGATCCCTTCCTCTTGGACATGGCTCTTGGGCGGCCGGTCCGGCTCGCGCACGGTGAAAAAGGTGATGAGCGCGGTGATCATCATGATCGCGCCCATGATCGCGCCCATCACCGACCACCCGAGGACATCGCTCGCAAACGCCTTGACGATCATGAGCGTGGCGGCGGCACCGATGATCGTGCCGAACGCGGCGGAGACCATCCGGTAGCCGTTGAGCACGGTCCGCTCGTCGTAGTCGGAGGTCAGCTCCGGCGTCAACGCGCCGTAGGGGATGTTCACGAGGGTATAGCCGGTATTGAGGAGGCAGTAGACGACGGCGGCCCAGACGAAAAGCCCGCGCTGGCCCTCGATACCGGGGTCTGTGAACATGACGATCATCATGAGGTAGAGCATGAACGAGCCGAAGAAGATATACGGCCGGCGCCGCCCCCAACGCGTCTCGGTGCGGTCGGAGAGGTAGCCGACGGCGGGGTCGGTCACCGCGTCCCAGAGCTTCCCGATCATCAGCGCCGTACCTGCGAGCCCGGCGGCGAGATGCACGGTATCGGTGAGGAAGATGAGAAGGTAGAAGCCCATGATCGTAAAGAAGAGGTTGCCGCCGAGGTCGCAGATGCCGAACCCGAGCTTCACCTTCAGGCTCAGTTTCGCCGGTGGGGTCGCCTCAGGCTCCTCGAGGACCGCTTCTGCTTGGTCATCGTCCGGCATCGATCGCTCCGATCCTTGCGCTGCCATACACCCTCAGCTCGTGTCCGATCGTCCGCTGAGCCCTCGGCCGGAACCGACGGGATG
>CAZSUE010000655.1:0-3269 GCA_964609045.1 uncultured archaeon
CGGTTCGATCGCGCTCGTATCGTACCCCTCCTCGTGCCACTCCTCTACCATCGACGCGAGCTGCGCTCTCTGGCGCTGAAGCTGCGTATCGATCGAGCGCATCGCCCCGGCGAACGATGTGGCCAGCTCACGCGGCGGCTCCGGCGCGCAGCCATCCGAGGCGACACGCGCCAGTCGCGCAAACTGCTCATTATCGGCGTCGACCGCAGACCCCATGGCGGCGAGGCTCTGGGCGACATTGGAGGGGATCAAGGTTTCGGCGCGCGACGGGTCCTGGCCCTCTTCACGCATGTGCCGATAGTGGTCGATGATCGCACTTTCGAGGTGCAGCGTATCCAGCCCTTCGCTCTTGAGCGAGCCGATGAGCGGGCCGATGCTCGGATCGGCGGCGAGGATCTTTTCACGCAGCTCGGGGTTCGAATCGAGGCTCTCGCGTCGACAGCGGTCGAGGATCGGATCCAGATAGTGTTCGATCTCGGCGAACTCGCCGAGCTTTCCAGACCAATCCGGGAGGAAATCCGCATAGGCCTCCTCGATCGTATGGATCGTTTCCTCCATTCCCAATCGCAGCTCGTCCACCGTCGGGCCTACGATGTTCGTGATCGCAGAGATATACTCACCGTACTCGAAGACGATGGTATTCTCACCGTGGCGCAACTCCTGGAGCTTGCTCTCTTCCCCCTTCCGGAACGCGTCGTCCACGAACTGCTGCAGCGCGGTGAACATCCCGATCATCAGGTCCTTATCCTCGTCGACCTCCTGCTCTGTGGTATAATGATGGATCAATATCCCGCCGTTCTTATAGAGGATGAAGATGTCCTGAAGAAGGATCGCAGACCGTGTCTCCTGCTCGCGCCATTCCCGCACGAGATCGGCGCGCGATTGGAAGAACCGCTCGATGGCGGCGCGTTGTGCGGCGAGTTGGTTCGCTTGCGTGGCGTCACCCACCATCGCGTCGAGTTCGACCTCGCCGGGGGCCGACACCGCGACGCCGTCCTCGAACCCTGCTGGGACCGCCGGCCGGGGTCGGAACCCGAACACATGATAGAGCGCGGTATTGGATGGTAGAGCATTACCCCTCGTACCCACACCCGTACCCGCACCCGTACCCGTACCCGCACCCACACCCGCGAGCGCATCCACACCTGCAACGCTTCCCGGGGCCGGGTGCATGGTAGCGGCCATTTCCGCCTCGGTGGGAGCCGGACCTCGAGCCGCAGCGGGTGCAGCGCCGGGTGCCATACGGGTACGGGTACGGGTACGGGCACGCAATTCTCGATACGCCGCTTCGAGGGCGGTGATGTCCTCCGGTCGCCGAAGCTGCGTTTCCAGCGCTTCGACGCTCTCGTGCAAATCCGGTCGCACCGCCTCCAACCGCTCGAGATCTGCTATGATCTCTGTCGCCCGATCCATCTTGCGCCGGTAGTTTGCGAACGCCTCATCCACCGTGGCGAGATCGGTGCTGGACTCGAGGAGCCGCTCCAGCCGGCCGGTGTCGAATCCTCGCGCACGGAACCCGCTGAGCCGATGCCGGTAACGTCTGCGGCGGATCCCGATGCGGTGCTCCAATCGGAGCAGTTCCTCCTCCATCGCGTCCATGTCCGATGATGTTTCCAATTTTGTCTCTAACCGTCGCGCGCTGTCGGCGTCCAGCGAAGTGTCGAGCGCCGCAAGCCGCTGGCGCACGAACGCGCGGCGGCGTTCTTCCACGGCAGCGGGCGTGAGATCGGATCCTGCATACTCGCGTTTGCTCTCCTCAACGCGGCGTTCGGTCACTGCATCGACGAGCTCCCGATAACGGCGTTTTGCCGTGCGTAACTGCCCGGGGTCCTGAAGCGCGTCCTCGATGGACGCCACCTCTTCTTCGAACCCGTTCGTATCGAGGAGCGAGAGGCCGTGCTTGACCTCCGCCACCTCCTCGAAATAATCGTCGACCTCAGCCGCCTGCTGGATGCTCGTCACGAGGTCCGTGCTGGTCAGCGCCGCGATCTGGTCTTCGGTCAGCCCGTACTTTGACCACTGTATGAGACCGTCGGCGATCACCGACGACTTCGTATCGATCTGATCTTCCACGGCGTCCAGCGCGGATTCCACCGCCTCGAACGCGTCGCGATGGATGTGGATCTCGCGCGCCACCTCATCAGGTATCGCAACGAGCGACTCGGCGTCGGGGTCGACGCGTGCGGCGAGGTCATGGATGCGCGGGAGGAGCGTCTCCAGCGGCTCGCCCACGCTGGGGTCGTCCGCAGCCTCGAACTGCGCAATAGCAGCGCCCAGTTCCATCGAGAGCGGATCCATATCGAACCCGTACTGTTTCCATGCGCCAAGCACCGGCCCGATCGCCTGTGACGCCGTTTTATCCGGCTGAAGCGGAGGGAGCGGCTGCTGCGCTGCTGCGGCATCCAGCCTGCGGTTCTGTCCCACTCGATAGAGCGCTTCGAGCACGTCGCCCATGGCCGAGAAAGTGTCACGATCGCCGTCCCAACCCTCCAGCTCGGTGCTGAAGCGGGTCTCCAGTTCGGCAAGGATATGCCGCAGCGCCCGGTCGAAACTCTTGGTCCGCTCGCCAAGCGCGATCACCGCGAGATAGACCCAGTGTCCCTCTTCGAAATGGATCGCGTTCTTGTGGTACCGCACATCGCTCAGTGCGTCGATGCCACCGTATTCGAACGATCCTGCGATCATATCGGCGAGCATTGCGGCGACCGCTTCGCTGTCGCCCTCATCTACCGAGGTCTGCGGCGATGGCTCGTGGTGGAGGAAACGCCCGTCGTGATAGAGTACGAAGATATCCTTGATCATCAACGGGATGTACGGTGTATCGTCGGTCCGGAGCTGTTTATGGACCGTCTCCGGCGCGGCGACCAACGCGCCCTTGGCCGTAGTACCAAAATCGGTGCGTAAGAGCTGTTGTTGGGTCTCCCACTGCTCGTCCAGCGTGCGCGAGCGTGCAAAATAGGACTGCATCTTCTCCGCGTAGGGCGGCGCCGCTGCCGGTGCTGCTGGCGGTGCTGCTGCCGGTGCCGCTGCCGGCGTTGCACCGGCCTCTCCTTCCAGCTCCTCAGTGGGAACGGATGTGCCCTCCAGCGCCTCCAGCGCCGTTGCGGCCCCCTCGATCTCGATACCCAAGGCCCGCCAGCGCTGATAGTGCTGTTTGATCCGGCGCAGCTTCTCCATCTCCTCAGTGGCGTGGCCCATGGATTGGACCGTATCCAAATCCTTCGCCATGGAGTCGATCTCCGGCATATCCGGAAGCGTCTCCTGTAGTG
>CAZSUE010000656.1:0-3263 GCA_964609045.1 uncultured archaeon
CATAACGATCATGTAACAGGCAAATAGTGAAGGTAGTTGGTATGAGGCGCTAATGGAGAGAAGACCCTTGCACTGCGCGAGCACCCACGATCGGCGCCCCTGTCCCTATTTTCCTCACCCCTGACCGTCTCCAATTAAAACACAATGAATTTTATAGCGTGGAGCGAATAGAGCAGAACGCTATGGCGCAGCGTGACGATAACGGCAACCACCGCGAATGCGATACAACCACCTGCCAGACGAGGCTCCCGCTCGGCGATGAGCGGGCGAGCATGGGTGCGCCGCCGACGCGCGCGCCGTTCGACCCGGTTGCGCGCACCGAGGAGCTGGAACGCATCGTCACCCGCGGCGATGCGCGGAAGTACTATCGGTTCCGTCCCGCACGCTTCTACGGCGGCATCGTCACCGGCGACGTCGTAGGATGCAATCTCCTCTGCGGGTTCTGCTGGGCGTCGGACCGCGTGCGCGACGACCCCGGGCGGGTGGGCGAGTTCTACACCCCCGAACGCGCTTACGATACGCTGCGCGCCATCGGCGACCGACGCGGATACCGCCAAGTGCGGCTCTCGGGGCAAGAGCCAACGGTGGGCTGGGACCATCTCCTCGGGCTCCTGGCGCGCTTTGCCGAGACCGACTATCGGTTCATCCTCGAGACGAACGGCATCGTGATCGGTGCCCACCCCGCCCGTGCGCGTACGCTCGCGCAGTTCCGCGCGCTTCATGTGCGCGTCTCACTCAAAGGCGCGACACCGGCTATGTTCGCGACGCTCACCGGCGCCGCCCCCGACGCGTTCTCGCTCCAGCTGGCGGCGCTGGGCGCGCTCGTCGACGCGGGCGTCTCCTGCCATCCGGCGGTGATGGCCTCCTTTGCGAACGCACGAGCGCTCGATCAGCTCTTTCGCCGGCTCCGTGATATCCATCCCGCGCTGGCGGCGTCGGTCGAGCGCGAGGAGCTGGTGCTCTATAAGCATACCAAGCGCCGGCTGAAGCGGTTGGGGTTCGATAGCCGGCGGCTGGAAGAAAAATAAGAAAATGCGCATCCCCATGCACATCCCCATGGGGCCGTCCAGCGTGGGGCGGGTGGGAGCGGAGAACACGACCGTGGCTACAGCGCACCTTTTTCCACAGTGATCTCGAGGATGTCGTTGGTGATGCGCCACCGTGGCGGTGCCGGTCTCTCGATATCGGCCGGGAGCTCGACCCGTTCGGTCAGCGTGGCATCATCGCGTTGGAGTATGATGAGGCATGCGCCCGCTTCCAGGCGCACCTCCGGTTCGGTGGGCACGAGCTGGGTCAGATCGGCGAGGATCTGGACACGATCCCCGTCGTCGAACCGTTCATAGGGGATCGAATCGGGACGAGCGCGTTCGTACGCCCTGACGGTCACCGTCCGTGCATGTCTCTCCAGCGGCGTTCTCGTCGGCGCGCTGGAGCCGCATTCACGTTCGCGCTGATCGAGCACATACTCCTGCATCACCGTCGGTCCGCAAATGCCCGCACAATAGCCCAGCCGCGGTTCACGCTCAGAACGCGCCACCGCGGCCGCACCACCGGCGTTCTCGCGCGTATCGTCGCCGGAACGGTCGTCGCGGCGGTTTCGTCGTCTCTCCCGCGTTTCGGCGCTCACTCGCGCTGCGGCATCCCCGTCGTCATCGTCGGCATTCTCGTCGATACTCCGTCTCGGGCGCGGGGTAATATCTGCCCCGTTTTGCCGGTGGCGGAACAGCCGCCGGAGCCGAGTCCGCAGACGATTAAACCACATACGCGATCGATCGTCATACGGCGAAGTGATACATAATCATTTGTTTGTACCGACCCAACAACCAACAACCGGCCAACCGCGTCGGCGAACGAGCTGGAGTTGAGTTACCATGCCAGCACGTACACTAGCGAGGGAGCAAGGGAGCAAGGGAGTAAGGGAGCAAGCGAACGAGCTGAGACGACGAGAGGACGAGAGGACGAGAGGACGAGAGGACGAGATGGCGACAACGCACATACTGGAGCGCAACACCATCGCTCACAAAAAAAAAACTTAAGGACGGGGATCGACCGGGCGGGGAAAAGTCGGGGAAGTGGGTAGCAGAAAAAGGAAAAAGGAAAAAAAAGGGGTGATCATCACCGACGACGGCGATGGTCACCAAAACAAACACGGCTTGACGCGGATATGGGCACGACCGGTTCGGACCGGATGGATCAGGTCGTACCGTTGTAGGCTTATGCCTCACGGAGCCGGTCTGCGGTGAATGTGTAGGTCGTCAGTGCATATCCATGGCTGTCGAGCTGGAATTCACGGTCGTCGACATGGCAACCGTCGAAGGTGAACTGCTTCAGCCCGAGGCCCTCGGGATACGAGTCCTGCATGATCGAGAGGATGATCTGGAAGCTCGTATTGTTGTCCATATGCTTGTTGAGGAGTTCGGAGTTCGAATGCACGAGGATCTTTCCTTTGACATGGAGCCGCCCGTATACCACGCCGAGGCGCTCGTTCATACCGATGCCGCGCACATCCTGCCGGTCCTTGTAGACTTTATATGTAAAGCCTTTTAAACCATGGACCTTTTCACCATCGAATAAGATTTCTGTTTTATTGGCTGCTAATACTGCCATTTTTCCACCTCGGGTAACATTTCTCTTGTTGTTTGGTTTCACTTCGGTTCAAAGACCGAATGCTACAGTAGAAAGAATAGCATTCACGACATAAATAGTTTCCGGGCTCGCACCGCAATACTTAAGTAGGGCATTATGAGAGTGCATGGATCGAGCAGCAGATCAGTATTTGCGGCTAATGGTATTTATCTGTTTCCATTCTCAAACGCAACACTTATCTATGAGGAGCATGCGGCGCTTGATGCTCTAACCAACACAACAATTCCATCGCGTACTGCAGAGCTCCACTCTACTCCTTTCGCGAACGCAGGAACGAGCGCAACCGATAAATACCGAGACTATAGTAGATACTATTCTTCATTTCATTACATTCCCTGCACGCCGAGAAGGAGAGCGCGGGAGCGCGCGTCATCGGGCGCTCGATCATTCGATCACGACCATAATAGTACCGATCGATGGGAATCGCTGTTTCGCGCCAACATGGATACCATATACCCGTTGGAGGTGCCACCGATCCCTAAAAGGCGAAGCGCCCGGAGCAAGAACCGAACCGAGTCCAAGAACAGTGCGTCAGAGGCCGGAACGCTCGAGCATCGCGAACTCGAGAACGGCTTGGTCAGTGTCGAGGTCGTACGTGATTTTAGCTCCAACGAGTT
>CAZSUE010000657.1:0-3261 GCA_964609045.1 uncultured archaeon
GGTGTTGGTTTAGTTATATCCGATTACCTCTTAGAATGATCACCAACGGCCGAAACCGTGAATTAATTGGTCCGAAAAATCATAGAGGATACCGAACGGGAGGCAGGCGATGACGGCGACCCAGCATCCCACGCCGAGGATCAAGCCCTCCATCCCTTCGGAGAGGAAGTTCACAGGGTTATAGAATTTGGAACCCAACATCTTGGAGAAGAAGATAATGCCCATGAAGATCATGACCACGCCTGGTACGATCCCTTTATGCTTTTTCGTGTTTTCGCCCCCTTATACTTGAGTTTGGTCTTATTGGCGCATTCCGTCCCCGCTCGACCATCACGGGGCGTGGAGGTATCTACTCATCTCAATATGGCCCAGTAATTTATATTTTACATTTCCCTCGGCGAGAAGGCGGCGGTGTGCTAAAATGTTCAACTTTGATAGATATTGTCAAAGGGTCACGCGAATGGGCGCAGGGTTTCATCGAACAGAATTTACTTTCGCGCATGCAGGGTGCGCCCAACGCCGAGGATACGATCGCACTGCGAACGGATGAAATATAAAAAGAACGAGGGCAATATTTTTACCCCAGCGGTATGATCCGCCTCTCTATCGATACCCTCGCGCTGGCATCCATACCGCCGTTTGCGAGGCTCGCACATAGACACACTCTTTCACACTCCTTCACACCCGATCACATATACAGCGGCCACAGGTGTTATACTATGGCAAAGCGAAAGACGACGATCTGTCCCCAGTGCGGCAGGTCGGTCCTCGCGGACCGACTGGACGCGCATCAAAAACGCTATCACGATGACACAGACGCGGATGAGCAAGATCGCAAGAGTCGCTCATGGTCCAAGCGGTACCGGAACGAATACGACCGCGACGGCAAATCGAGCGGCGACCGACGCGAAATCGAGCTGGTACGGAGCGTTCGTCGCGGGCGGGTTGCGTTCACGGTGGTCATCATCGTCGCCGCCATCGTGCTCCTCGCCGTGATCAATCCGTACGGTCTATTGAGCTTCGGGGGCGATGACGGCAGCGGCGATGGCGATGACAATTGGTATTCGAACGGTGGATCGAACGGTGGATCGAACAGCGGGTCGAACGGTGGATCGAACGGCGACGTAGACGATGGATCGGTCCCGGACCCAGCAACGTCGTCCAACCGTTACGCCCAGGTGAAGACGACGGAAGGGACGATCCTTTTCGAGCTGTATGAGGAGCGCGCGCCGACGACCACGGCGAATTTCATTCGGTATGCGAACGACGGCTTCTACGACGGGCTCATCTTCCATCGCGTCATCGACGGGTTCATGGTCCAGGGCGGTGGGTTCGAACCGGATATGACGAAGAAGACGCCGACCTACGACCCCATCCCGCTGGAGACGCACCCCGAACTCGGGCATGTCGACGGCGCGGTGGCCATGGCGCGAACGAACGACCCCAACAGCGCCACCTCGCAGTTCTTTATCGACGACGGCGCGCAGCCGCACCTCGAGCCGAGCGAGAGCAGCGACGGCTACGCCGTCTTTGGCCAGGTCGTATCCGGGATGAATGTGGTGCGCGCGATATCGGCGGTGGAGACGCATACCGACGGTGGCCATCAAGATGTACCGGTGGAGGATATCGTCATCCAGTCGGTGAGCATCGTGGATAATCCGTGATTCCGTTCTTTCAATTCATTCAATCAATTCAATGTGCCCATCATATACCAGCATGAGTCGGGCCAGTCCAATCCAATCGACCTGCCTGTACAATCATATTGATGCAGCGCTTAGAAACTCGCTCCAGTTGGAGGAACGCACAGCGGGCACTGCGGTATGTGGATGGAGAGTGGAACCCCGTCGGACCGCACATCACTTCACTCGATCTCTACCGCTACATGGAACTCGTAGGTCAGCCCGAAGATATCGCGCACCGTGACCGGGACGAGATAGATGCCGGGTGAAACATTCTCTTCTGCCAGCGCGTACCGTATTTGGATTACGTCGTCGGTCGATTCGACGCGCTGGGTCGAACGGAGCGCAAGATCGGCGGAGAGCCCGCCGAGCATGGTACTGTCCACGCTGCTGAACTCGCTGTCGAACGACCAGTCGGACGAATAGAGCCAGCCGCCCTCGGAGGTCTGATCCGCCATCAAATCAACAGCCAGCCGAACTGTTGTTCCAAAAATGCGGGGTCCGCATCACCGATCAACGATCGATAATGGGAAAGGAACCGAACGAGCGTGGCCTGGGTCTCCACATCGGGTGCGGTCAGCGTTTCGCTCTCGATCACTTCGCCCCCGCACGCGTCCCTCCGTATCGGTATCGGTATCAATATCGGTATGTGCATCGATGAACGAGAGCGCATCAGGCTCATACGATTCAAAGGGTCCAGTATATAAGTTTTCGTCGAAAAATGTATTAAATAGGTGCTTTGCCTGGAATGAGCCCATCATCGATGGCGTGGCGATAGGACAGGGTATCGAACCGGAGACGCACATCGGCGGCCCCTGCGGCAAATGGCGGCTCGAAGGTCTCCAGTTACAGTACACTGTCCCGGCAATTGTTTGATCACAAAAACGGCATCGGATCGCCGGTATGGGTATGGAACGAGAGCAGTTGCCCGGTCTCCGCGTCGAGCGCGCAGTCGACGCCGCCGTCATGCTGCGCCAGCGAATAGACGAGTTTCGTCTCGCCCGAGTAGAACGCACGCGCAAGATCGATGCCGGCGTAATCCGCACTGGCGCGGAGGGTGAAGGTGACATTGTCGTTCAGCTCGGCGCCGGCGAAGAGCCGCTCATACACGGCGTCGTGGCTCTTTAGTATCGCTTCCGCCGAGGCGAAGGTGAGCACCTCGTCGATCATGCTGCGCGCGAACCGCGGCGCGGCGATCGAAATGCCACCGCTGGCCGTCACCGCCGACACGGGGTCCACCACCACATAGTACCCCTCGGCGTCGCCCATGGTGCCGAAGGTGAGGTTCCACTCGTTGCTGCTGAGGTTATACGCTGCGCGGACGCAATACGCATCCGCATGCTCGCCGAGGTACGAATCGAGCCCGGTGTCGTCGACGGCGAGCGCGAGCGCATCCTCCGGTGCCAGCGCGTCGATACTGGTGGGGCCCGTCCCGAGCCCGGGGAGGAGCGACCAATCGTCGGTATAGTTCCCGTCGGGGTTCTTGAAGTCGAGCGACCCGTCTTCGCCGCCTGACCCCGCGCTTGAGCTAGAACCCGTTTCAGATCCAATGGCGCCCGTCCCGGCCGAATAATCGCTCATC
>CAZSUE010000658.1:0-3254 GCA_964609045.1 uncultured archaeon
ATGAGGTGGTCGAACTCGCACCCGTGGACGAGGAGACCGACGACGACGAGGTGCCCACCGTGATGGGCGTGCTGGCCGCACCTCCCTCGGAACCCGAACCCAGCGGGGACCGCCCGGAGGAGGCGGCGCGCGAGGCGCTCGACCCGGTTCAGAAGATCGCGATCGAGGGGGCACTGACCCTCGCCAAACGTACGCTCGACGGGATCCACGAATTCGATATCCACGATCGCGATGCGGAAGAGCAGTTCTTCTTCGCCCAACAGCAGTACCGTGCAGGGAAGTTCAAAGCAGCGTTGAAGCGCGCGCGGCGATGTCTCGAGATCGCCACCGAACTGCGGGAAGAGCACATCGTCGAAGAGGCGAGGAAGATGGTGGCGAGGGCGGAAATGAAATGCCGCCAATTGACACAGTACGGCCTCGACAGCAACGAACTCTTCCGCAGGCTCGAAGGCGCGAAAGGTGCACTGCGTCATCACCATCATCAAGATGCATTTCGGCTGGCACGAGAACTCTGCGATGAGAGCGTCGAGCGGATCAACGATTATCTCAGAGGGCGCGCGCGGCGCGCGATCCAGGAGGCGAAGTCGAAATACCGTCTTGCGCAGCGATACGAGGTAGTCCCCGAGACAGCCACGCACTATATCGCCAAGGCGCGAGAGGCGTTCTCCGATCAGGAATGGGAGAATGCGGAAGGGCTGTCGAAGATCGCGCTGAAATATTGTAAGAGTGCGACGGCCCATCTCCCGGTCACCAAGGCGAAACGTGTTATCGCCGATGCGGAACAGATATTGAAGGACGCGCAGGAACGCGGGCTGGAAAGTCTCGAGGACGAGCTGCTCGTGGAGCGCGCATGCATCGAACTGGAGAGCGAGAACTTTCGCGATGCGCGTGAGTTCGCCGCGCGGGCGTGCCAGGGGCTGAAACAAAAATTGGTAACGAAGCGGAAACGCACGGCGGAGAAAGTGCTGCAATCGGCCGCCAGCCGCGTTGCGCAGCTGCAACAGTTCGGGGTGGAGGCCCATCCGGCGATGAAATTCTATGAGCGCGCGAAGGAGGCGTTTACCAGCGGCGATTATCCCAAGACAAAGGAGCTGGCGGTGCGCTCGCGGAAACACGCACGGAACTCGATCCTCGAACGGCTCGCAAAAAAGGCACTGAGCGCCATCACCCGCACCAAGAAACGGCTCGAAGAGGTGAAAGGGCTCGAGTACGACCTCGACCTCACCGATGCGAAGAATATTATCGCCGAAGCGGAGCGCTGTTTCAAGAATTCGATCTACGACCAGGCGGAATCGTACGCCGACGATGCGCTGGGCGTCATCGAGATGCTCCTCTTCGTCCACGGCCACCGTACGGATGAGGAGGATGGTAAGGGTAAGGGTAAGGGTAAGAGAAAGGGAGAGAACGAGGGAGAGGACGATGATGGAGTGCGCGGGGAACCGACCGGTGAGGAGACGGTCGGTGCCGCAGCCGAACGCCCCGCCGATGAGGCCGAAGAACCACCCACACCGTCAGATGCGAGAGAGACGGAGGAGGAGCGGCGAGCGAACGACGAAGATGCGGGGACGGACGCAGCGGGTGCGGAGCGACCGCAGCGCGCACTCTGACGCATCCGAATTGAACGGAACGGATCTGTTCCGATGAAACGGAGAAGGAGATGGAGAAGGGAGCGGAGACGGAACGCGCCCGATTGAGCGGTTCATACGCATCGCGGTCGCTTTGCAGCCACCAGCGGTGTCCAAAGAGGTCGAGCGGCTCGAAAGGATGGAACAACGGCGGTAAGGAACGGCACTCATGAGTTCAGCAGACACCGGCAACAGGCCGCGCATCTCGATCGTCACACCTTTCATTCAAATTCATCCTATCATTCAGACATTCGATCATATCATTCCACAATTCGATCAAACTTTTATCGATCCGATCCTATTGAAGCGGGCGCCCATTTTCACCTGGCGAGTAGGCTGTTTTGGTGTGACCCCCAATAACTATAATTACACACCCTCACTATTCACCGTCGAGGCCCAGATACGATGGGTTGGTTCAGGCGTCGTCGCAAACGTAAGGCAGAATTAGAATCGCTCCCCGAGCCCACCGCCCAGATGTGCGACCGGCTCGTTGGCGAGATCGATCGTATCGCGCAGGACCATGGATGGATCGTGCGTGCCGTGAAAGCACCGCTGATCTTGCCGGGACAGGATCCGAAGCTCGTCGAGGAGGAGGAACGGAAATATATTCTCAAGTACTACACCCCAAACGGTGGCGCGCGGATCGAGCTGACGCCGCACCTTCCGTACCTCCATATCTTTTTCAAGGGCAGAATGGGTCGCTATCAAGATGAGGTGCATGTCAGTAAATACGTCAGCGACAACGGGAACGGTGCGGTTCAGACGATCCAGAACCGAGAGGAGCTGGAGACGCTGCTCGATGAATATATCCAACCCTATCTCAGATCACGCTCGACAGAGAATTGAGGTGAGACGAAGTTGAAACAGATCGTCGTGGCCATTTCCGGCGCCTCCGGCGTTATCTACGGTTGCAAACTCGTCGAGGAGCTGGCGAAGCGTCCGGAGGTCGCGCTTTCGCTCATCGTCACGCCGCCGGCCAAGAAATTGATCGAAATGGAGACCGATCGGTCCGTTCACTCGATCGAAGCGCTGGCCACGAATACCTATCAGACCGACGACCTCGGTGCACCTATCGCATCGGGGAGCGTGCGCACCGACGGGATGGCCATCGTCCCCACATCGATGTCCACGGTGTCAAAGCTTGCCTATGGCATTGCCGATAACCTCTTAACGCGCACCGCAGCGGTCTGTCTCAAAGAGCATCGTCCACTGGTCGTCGTCCCGCGCGAGACGCCGCTCTCAGTGGTACACCTCGACGCGATGCGCACACTGGCCACAAGCGGGGCGTGCATCCTTCCCGCAATGCCCGGGTTCTATCATCGCCCCGCCAGTATCGGCGATCTCGTCGCGTTCATCGTGGGGAAGGTCCTCGACGCGCTGGGAATCGAGAACGAGTGCTTCGCACGGTGGGACGGGGTCCGCTAGGCTATCGTCAAATAGCGGCTGACCGAGAACGAGGGGGTAGGCAAGCCTATATTTATGTTTTGCCCGAAAAGTCCAAGTACCAGTACCACGGGCACCCGATATGAAATCGGTTGTCGGCCACCCTCTCACTCAGAGAGTAAAGGTGTGGCTCAATAATAGTTATAAGATACTAGTGTTGGGTCAACGCGATAATGTCGGGATAAC
>CAZSUE010000659.1:0-3253 GCA_964609045.1 uncultured archaeon
GATCCTTATAAGCCCCTGATGCCCAAGAGCTTCGGGTTCCCGGAGAAGCTCTCCTAGAACCCGTTTCAGATCCAATGGCGCCCGTCCCGGCCGAATAATCGCTCATCTCCACCTCGTAGTGAAGATGTGTTCGGTTGCCGCCCTCCTCGCGTGTGGCGTCCAGCACCACCTTTGTGGGGAACGGATAGCCGTCGGAGAGGTAGCCGTCGATGGAGACGGAGCTGATATGGTTGCGCCGCTTCGTCTCCTCGTTGATGTAGACCACGACATGCGCTGCGGGCTCGTCCGCCACACGCGCGCTGTCGCGCACCTGCCAGAAGAATCCGAGGATGCCGCGTACATGTGTTTCGTTATCGCCGATACGATAGACACCGTCGTCGGTGGTGGAGAGCGTATGGAAATTGATCTCTGACGGCGGCGCGCGGAGGTCGGGGTAGACGCGATAATGATCTGCGAACGCGAAGGATCGGAATTCGAGCCCGGAGTAGCTCGCCGTGCCCTCGATGTCGATATCTGCGATCGCCTGAACGATCTTGCGCGAGGCGAGCGTGGTAAAGACCCGCGCCTCGATGGTGGCGCTCCCGACGATATCGGCGGTGATCGTCTGGCCGTTGCTCGTCGTGCCGGTGGCGGTGCCGTCGAACGCGATGGAGTGATAGATGTAGGTCTCATAGACCGCGTGCGTCTGTTGCAGCCCGTCGGCGCGGTCATCGCTGGTTTTGATCTCCACCCGCAGCGTGCCGGTGAGATCGAGGTCGAGCTCGGTGATCGTGAATATCCCGAACTGCCCCGCAGCCATGCTGAGGAACCCATCGTCGGCACGATGCTCGAACTGGCCGGTCATATCGTACGACATCACATCGTTATAGCGCATGGCGGGTACGGTCACGGTCAGCTCGCTGACGACGATGCTGCGCGTGACCGTTTTCGTCGTTCCACCCTCGGCGGTGAGCGTGAGCGTCACCTGCCAGGTGCCGGCCAATTGGTAGCTGTGGGTGGGACGCTGTGCGGTGGAGGAGGTCCCGTCCCCGAACTGCCACTGGTAGGTGCGGATGCTCTGTTCGGTCTCTGCGCTGAAGGTAAGCGGTGTCCCAGCGGGTATCGCGCGCCCTTCGCGGATCGTGCCCGCATCGTCGCGGACGATGATCGCGGCTTCGAAATCGGCCACATGGCCGCCGTTGCCGTTGGGCGCGGCAGGGAGGAAGAAATAGACATAGACGGTGATGATGACGAGCGTGCTGATCAACGCGGCGGAGAAGACGGTCAACGCGGACCGACGCGGTGGTGCACCGCCTCGCGCTCGCCGAGGTGCATTTCGCGACCGCGATGTGGATTTGGATGTGGATTTGGATGTGGATGTGGATGTGGATGCTGACGCCGATGACGATGACGGTTCCGCTGCGTCCTCACCGCCATCGCCTTCCCGCGCCGCCGCTTCTTCACCACGACACTCCCGACGACTCTCGCGCCCGCCTCTCTCCGGCTTGGCGCCCTCTTCTCGATCGGCCTTTTGGGATGCGGTCCTGGCCGCCTTCCCGCGAGGCACTGGCTCCTCGTATTCGGCGATGATGCCCGAGACCTCGATCACATCACCGTCGTCGGGGAGCGCGGTCGCGGTCAGCGGTGTATCGGCATCGAGGAGCAGGAGGCGCTCCTCGTATTCGCGTTCCACTTCCACTTCCACTTCCGGTTCTCTTTCCGGTTTGGGTTCTCTTTTCGGCGTGGAAGTAACGGAGCGCCGTTCCTCCGCTTCAGCGCGTACTGCACCGTGCGGTCTTCTCCGGCGTCGGTCGCGGTCGCCCTTCGGTTCCGGTGCGTCGACGAGCACGAGCGGCGTCGATTCCCATTCATCTTCTCCTTCCGCGTCCTCCTCGCCTCCACCTCCACCTTTACCTTCACCTTTACCTTCACCTTCAGTTTCGCCCTCCTCTTCATCTTCTTCCTCGGCGCCATGGGCATGCGTGGACCCCACCATGCGAAAAGTGGCGCGGATCTCCTCGGGCTCCGCATCTTCTGCGGGCGGCGTCCGCCGAACCCTCTTGGCCTTCCGTACGCGCTTTTTTGTCCCGCCTCTCCCGACGCCGTCGCTCCCGTTCTTGCCATCGTCGGCAAAGACCTCCTTGCGAAGGATCTCGAGCCGTCGACGTTTGAACGCCTCGAGATCGTTCTCGAGCAGCTCCGCAAGACCGTCGGTGTCGAATCCCAGCGCTGACCATTCCTCGATCTTGCGCCGGAAACGGCGTCGTTCCTCCTCCGTCGGCACCGACGTCATATGCGCTAGCCATCCAGCTCGGCCATAGATATAGTTTATGCCGTTCGTATGTCCCTTTTCCCTCCTCATCCCTCCTCATCCCTCGCCGTTTAGCGCACACCACAATCTTTTTTGCACCCTCCCGCCATCTCGCGCCGATCCTATGACAGAGGTATTTGTATCCGGTGTGGGCATGGTCCGGTTCGGGCGGCGCGAGGAGACGCTGACGCAGCTTTTCGTGCAGGCGGCGCGACAGACGATGAAGGCGACGGCGATCGAGGATTTCGACGCGCTCTTTATCGGCACCCAGAACGCGGAGGGGTTTACCGGCGCGGGCAATATCGCCGCGACGATCACCGACGCCTGCGGGCTGACCCCCGCACCTGCCATGCGCATCGAGACCGCGTCCTCCACCGGCGCAGCGGTGTTCCAGGCCGCCTATTTCGCGGTCAAGAGCGGTCATTACCGGAATGTGCTCGTCCTCGCCGGCGAGAAGATGTGCGCGGTGGAGACGGCCACGGCCACACGTCTCCTCGCCCAGGTGATCGACCCGTACGAGCGGCGCTACGGCGCGAGCATGCCGGCACTGGCCGCTTTGGTCACGCGCCGGTACATGCACGAGTACGGCATGCACCGCGACGCGCTTTCCGCGGTGGCGGTCAAGAATCATGGGAACGGCGCGCTCAACCCGTACGCGCAGTTCCAGAAGAGGGTGACGGTGGAGCGCGTGAGCGCGAGCCGCATGATCGCCGATCCGCTGCGGCTCTTCGATTGCTCGCCCATCTCCGACGGCGCCGCCGGGATGGCGCTCTCGAGCGAGCGTGGCCCGGTCCGCGTGGCGGGTATCGGGCATGCCACCGACCATCTCTCGCTGCGTGACCGCGATTCGCTCACATCGTTTTCTTCCACGCGACTCGCTGCCAAGCGCGCCTTTGCGCACGCGGGATTGGCGCCGTCGGACATCGATTGCGCCGAACTCCACGACGCGTTCACGCCGTTCGA
>CAZSUE010000660.1:0-3248 GCA_964609045.1 uncultured archaeon
CATTTGTCGACGGACGCTGACTCCGAGCGAAGCGAGGAATGGCGCGACGGGGGAACAGGGGAACGGGGGATCCGGCGACACACTTGTCGACGGACGCTGACTCCGAGCGAAGCGAGGAATGGCGCGACGGGGGAATGAGGGGACAAGGGGACAAGTAGACATGGTGAAGATCGAAGGGCGGGATCGTAAATGGAGGGGCTTGCGCTGCGTTCGCAGCCGCCGAGGGGTGGTATAGACGCAATTGGAGCGGCCGTGGACCAGCTGAGCGGGGAAGAGCAGCGGAATATGACGACGGTCCCATAAAGGTATTGGGGGGAACGGGCTGGGCGCATAATGGAGCGGTGGTGAAAAAGGGCAAGGGGCAAGGGGTTAAGGGCGAGGCGATAGGGTCTAAGGACGCCCCATCCCCTTTTTTCGATATGTGTCATTGGAACGAGTGTGGTGGAACAATGGATCGATGCTTCTTACCGACACCATACGGTACTACTTTCTGAAGATCTCCTTGAGCTCGTCATCGTTCTCCCAGTCGTATTCCACGGACCGTTTGATCGATCCCAGTTCGGGATCGTCGAACGCATCGTCGTCGAAATCGTCATCGAGATCGTACTCATCGCCGAAGGCGTCGTCGAACGCGTCGTCATCGATATCGTATTCGTACTCGTCGTCGAAGGCGTCCCAGGGATCGCGTTTCTTCGGCTGCTTCTTTGGCCGCTTCTTCGGTTGTACCGTCGGTTGCTTTAGTTGCTGTTCCCGTTGCCCCTGGCCCTCTTGGCGCGGTTGCGGTTGTTGTTGCGGTTGTTGTCGCTGTTGCTGGCCAACTCCTTGCTGCGACGGTTGTGACGCCGACATCTCGAGCGGGTCGGCGAGGATGGGCGACTGACCGCTGGGGAGTTGGCTCGCGTCGGGGCCCGGCCCGAGGAGCGGCCGGTCGGGGAGCGCGTACGGGTAGCCGCCATGCAGCGGTGGCTGCGCGCCTTCTCGTCCGCGTTCGCCGCTACCGGGTTGGAGCTGGTGATCGTCACCGCGCTGCGCCGCATCCAGTTCACCGGGACCGCCGCCATGCGTGCCCCCTTCCGGATAGCCATCTTGCACCCCTCCCTCCTGCGTTTCGTACTCCCCGTCTTCAGGATAACCGTAGCCATAATCATACCCATACTGTTCCTGCTGATGCTGCTCGGGATAGGCGCCCTCCGGGTGATCGTACCCATAGCCCTGATACCCCTGCCCCTGACCGGGCGGATGTTGTTGGGGCGGGTACCCCCCACCATATTGGTCCATTTCGCCGCCCTCGGCGTATCCCTCCTCGGGGGACGGATACGCATCCTCGGGATAATCCCGCGGCGCCGTGGTCATATCGGGGCGTCGGCGGCGAAGAAGGAGGAGAATGACCACTACTGCCACGGCGACCGCGACGATGAGGATGATGACCCAGAGCGGGAACGGTGAGTCCGCTTCACCGCCGGCGTCGCCCGTCCCACCGCCGCCACCGCCGCCGTCGTCGCTCTGCACCGTTACGCGGAGCGTATCCTCGTGGGTGCTCCCGCGATTATCGACCACGGTCAATGTCACCGTGTAGGTGCCGGACGACTCGTAGGTGAAGGTCGGGGTGGGACCGGTAGCGTCCTCGCTGAGCCCGTCGGAGCGGTCGAAATCCCAGCGATAGGTCACGACCTCACCGTCGGGGTCGGTACTGGCGCTGCCGTCGAACGAGAGCGGTTCGTTCGCCGTCACGGTGAGGTCGGCACCGGCATCGGCGACGGGGAAGATATTGAGCTGCGGTGCGAAGAGCGTGAAATGGGTCATGTTCGCCCATAATGAATTCGTATCCACCCCCGTGCCGCTGGCGCGTACCCACTCTTGATCCGCTTCGGACCAGTAGTAGAGCCCGAGCGTCGCCTCGTCGCCGTTATCGGGCACATCCACCGAGTTGTATGATACGGAAAGGTTCGCCCATTCCATCGCCGGCGCATTCGCCTCGTCGGCAAAATCCAGCTCGAACGCGAGCATGCCGAGGTTGCCCACGGGGAGGGCGGCACCGGCGGGGAGTGAAGCGGCGTCGACGATGTCGAACGCGAGATCGTCCCTGCCCAGCAGGAGCCCTTCGTCCTCGAGCATGATCTCCAGATCGATGGAGCCCCACGAGAACGATTGTGGACCCGGCGCCGCTGCCTGTTCCACGATCGGCCCGCCGGTGAACGGAGTCTCCACCGGCTCGTTATTCCCGTCGCTGGCACGGAACCGATGATCGTGCGTCCCCGCCGGGAGCGTCGTCGTATATTCGTACTCGACACCGGCGGCAAAATCAGGCGTGGCGCCGGTGACAAGAGTCATGTTGTATGGGACACCGTCGATGAGCACGACGATGGTTGCCGGCGCGTCGCCGTCGAGGTCGGTATAGCGCACGGTGAAGGTGAACTCGGTGTCGGTAGTGCCGGAATCTGGCTCCACGGTGGCGAGTTCGAGCTTCGGTTCGTGCTGAACGGCCACCGGGTTCACCACCGGCCACTTTCCTTCCTCAATATCGAGGGAGACATCATCGTGCCCGTCGCTGGCCGTAAAGCGGAAGGTGTGCGTCCCTTCCGGAAGGAGCGTCTTATAGATGTAGACCTCGCCGTCGGTATAATCGTCGTCGTTCCCAAGAGCACTTGCATGCTCCATGGCATAGGTCGTGCCGTCGATGATGACATGGACGTCTCCCACCGGCGCTTCGTCGTCCGCGTCCGTATAGGTCACCGTGAAGGTGAACTCGGTTTCCGTAGTACCCGTCCCCGGCGTCACGCTCCCCCGCGAGAGCTGCGGTTGGCGGTTGCCGGGGGCGACATCGAGCCCTGTATGATTGAGAATGTCCCGAACCGCATCATCGGTCCCATCGTTCGCCTCGAACCGGTAGCGATGATCGCCCGCTTCCAGCGTGGTCTTGTATTCGTAGATCTCACCGTTGGTATAGTCCTCGTCATTGCTGCCCGTGGTCCGACGCGTCATCGCGTGCGCGTCGCCGTCGATGACCACGCGGATGTATGAGGGCGCGTCGTCGTCGGCGTCGGTATAGGTCACGCTGAAAGTGAACTCCATCGCCGTGTCGCCCGCCGTGGGCGAGACCGCGCCGTTGGCGAGGACCGGTTTCGTGTTGCGTGCAGAGACCAGCGGGCCGTTATAGGTGCGGGTATCGCCGGTGGCGTCGTCGGTCCCGTCGCTCGCCTCGAAGCGATACGTATGCTGGCTCCCCGCATCGAGCGTGGTCGAATACG
>CAZSUE010000661.1:0-3245 GCA_964609045.1 uncultured archaeon
ATCACGAGCCGATCATGGGAATAGCGACGTTCGGTCACCTTCTTCTTCAGCTCCTCGAGTTCGGCTTCGATCTTTGTAATCGCCTTCTGACGCGTCTTTCGGCAGCTCTCCAAGAGCGCCTCGCTATAAGAGATCACGATCTTTCGCTTTTTACCCCAGAGCTCGACGATCATCGTTGTCCCAATAGTGAGCCATCTCTTCTCCTCCCCGTCCATTTTTATATTGAACAACTCAAACTTCGCATTGTCACGCGCTTCGCGAATAAGGGCCTTGACATCGTTCACATGTCGTTTCAGGCCGCAGACGAAATCATATGTCAACTTGTCGAGTTTCAAAACATTCTTCTCGCTGAGGTTCCCACGATCGAATACCAGAGTTATTGAAGTGTGGTCATAGAGTGATTTTAGTTGGGTGGCGGCATCGGGAAGGGTCGTGACATCGGTTGTATTGCCGGGATGGACCCAATGCTTGATCGGGATGCCGTCCTCTTTCGTCACTGCGAGCGCGATGACGACCTGTACGAGATGACTGAGATGGTCTCGGCTGTGGCCATGTTTATTGAACCAGTCCTTTTTGCAATAGAAGTAGGTGCTGGTGAGGTCGTAGAGCCAGGTATCCATGTCGATATCGAATACCTCGATCAGCTTCACGACGATCGCCTTTTCGATGCGCTCGATTCGCTCTTTCGTGAGATGAGCCATGCATGAGTAAAGGATCCATTCCTCCATCTGCGCGGGTTCGATCCCAGAGAGGTACGGAAGTGCGGTCTCTTCATACCAATCCCGCATTCCGTTCTTGCTCGTTGGTGCGGTGGCATGGCAGATCGCCATATTGGTTACCACCTTACCAGCGTCTGGCCCGCCGCCTTTCGCGGTATGCTTTCGGATGATCGAGGGTAGATCGATGAGCTCGGCGCATTTATAGAGTGCCGCCATCTCTCCGTATTCGAGCGATTTGAGCACCTGCATGAGATCTGCGGCGGTGTAGCCGAGTTTGAATAGCTCCTGTCGGAACCGCTCGACAAGTTTTGGTTCGTTGAACGCTGCGATTCTTGTTTCTATCTCGTTGAGTTCGTATGGTTCGCGGTTGTCGAGCCGTCCGATGTAGTCGAGGGTTATTTGTTTCACTTTGTCTCCACGACGTTCGGCTTCGACGACGGAGTAATAGCGATAGCCTTTGCGCTTGTTCGACCTTAAATACATAGCTATGGAATCGTCTCCACTACATATATGTTTTACTATTATAAGCGGCCTCAAGAGCGCTAAAGCTGTGGTAACGGTCTCCACCACATGGCCTTTGAAAAATGCTGAGCAATGATCTGGCTACAGAAAACAGTGAGGGCTCAGATGTGGTACGTCGCTGTTCCGCGCTTATATACTCTCGAAGTCAGGGGGCTCATTCTGCGCCATCGCCGCTCGGCCGATGGCCGACCGTTCTATGCACACCGGTACGATGGCCAGTCCATCTCCAGAGCTAGCGATACGCGCTATAGCTTTCTGCTAAAGAGGGCGCGCGCGCCATTGGGCGGAATTCTTTGGCCGAGCGAGCTGGCCAGTTGATAGGTCGACATGCGCGCCAGCTGCGGTACGGCCGTGTGGGCTCCTCGCCGCCAACAGTAGCCATTGGTAATGCGCCATCGCGATCGGGTTGGCCACTGTTCCCGCGCGCAAGAGTCCAACCCATATCCCACCCGATCCTAACCACATATTCCCGGTCACCGACACAACGATCATACTGCGATCTTGCGCAGACCAAACCGCTTAAGGAGCGCGTTCAGTTCGTCCTTTCCAGAGTAATAAAGCTCCAGCTCACGGAGTGCATCGAGTGCATCGTCGCAAAAACCACTAACGCTCACGAACCAACCCTGAACGGATCTGAGGTCGCGCTCCTCCTTCAACGCTTCGAGCGCCGCTTTGAACTTCTCGACATCCTTCCGCGCGGCCTTACGGTTCCGATAGCGGCACTCGACCGCCCAGACCGCGTTCTCGAGATGACGCGGGAACGCAACGACATCGAGCTGATAGGCGCGCTCGCCAGCGCATTTGACCATCGTATCGTAGACCTCCTCGTTCGTCGCGAGCGTTATGGGACCGGCAGCTCCCAATAACTCACCGTCGACCTCGCGGTCATCCCAAAGGACCATGCAATATTTGATATGTGACTCGAGGAGATACCCGAGCATACGCTTGAGTGCTTTCAGCCGTTGGTCCTGGCGTGACCGTTCTTCACTACGGACCGTCCGAAGGCTCTTGCCCTTCACCTCATGCTCGTACATGAGCTGGATGTAGCGTTTCAGCACCGGATCCTTTCCGAACCTATATGGGCCGGTCAAGCTATTGCCCAGCCCGTTCGCCTCGACAATGTCCGCCTCGGTGAGGTCCGCGAGCATCTGGGTCGCGTTCTCCAGCTCGGCGTACTTCGCGAGCCATGGCATATCCTCTTTCAGACCATCGAGGAACTGGTAGAGCATACCGTGGTCGATCGGTTGATCCTCGTCGTGCGTAGCGATGAACCCGAGTATCGGCCAGGCGATCGGCTTATAGTGCTGGACGAAGTCCCAAAGGAGCTGGTCGAAGAAGTTACTCAATTCACCCTCGGTCTCTTCCGCGCTGATCGCTGACGAGAGGAGATCGCGGGTGACCTGCCGGTTGCGCGCATCGAGTAGCGCCTCATCGACGCTGCCCATGAAGCAGTGGATATAGTACGGATGCGCGCTCGTGTATTTGACGAGGTACGAGGCGAGTTCGGGCGGCATCTCCAGATCATACACATCGGCGAGGCGCTCGACGAGGTCGAGGCCCCAATACTCCTCGAGCGGCCCAATGTGGATCGGGTGGAGCCGACCAAAGAGCGGCCCGCGGCTCATTATCCGTTCGCGCATGATCGTCACCGCGCTCCCGCTGACGAAAAAGGTGCATCTCGGGCTCTCAATGGCATTCTTGAAAGTGGCGCGGAGGTCTGTTACCTCTTTATCACGATCGAGCATCTGGGTACTGACTTGGAACTCGTCGATAAAAACGACGATGGAGCAGTCGTTCGTATCCGCGATCGTGCGCGGGATATCGGCGAGCATGTCCAGGGTACCAAGAACGTGATCGTGCATCAGCCGGTTCTCGTATTGATCGACCGCTTTGATCACGCCGTTATCGCCTCGTTCGACCCCGATCCTGCGGGCTTCGGCCCAGGTCGGTTGATTGGTGAGGAGATCTTCATCCTCAATGACGAACGCTAGATATTGCGCGAGG
>CAZSUE010000662.1:0-3245 GCA_964609045.1 uncultured archaeon
TTCGTACATGAGCCGGACATACCGCTTCAATACAGCGTCGTGGCCGAACCGATACGGGCCGGTGACACTGGTACCGATCCCGTTGGTCTGGAGGATATCCGCCTCCGTTAGGTCGGCAAGCATCTGGATCGCGGTATCGAGATCGGCATAACGCGCAAATGCAGCCACATTCCGCTTGACCTCCTCGAGGAACTGGTAGAGCATCGTGTGGTCGATCGGGTCGTCTCTATGGTGCGATCCGATAAATCCGAGTACCGGCCATGCGATCGGCTTATAGTGCTGGATGAAATCCCAAAGGAGCTGGTCGAAGAAGTTGCTCAGTTCGCCCTCGATCTCCTCTGCGCTGATCGCGGACGAACGCGTATCGTGGGTCACGGTCCGTTCCCCGGCGGCCATGAGCTTACGGTGAAGCTCTTTCATGAAGCAGTGGATATAGTAAGGCTGCGCATTCGTATACTCGACGAGATACGCTGCGAGTCCTTCGTCCATCTCGATTTCGCTGCCGAGCTCGACCGCATTCAGGTAGCGGGCCAACGCTTTCTCCAACCCCGCATCACCGTCGGCTCGTGCTTGTTCGAATGCCTCTTCGAGCGGCCGGCGTTGCGTTCGAACATCGCTTAGCCATCCTCGAAGCTCTGATATTGGGTCACGAACTCCTGCCCCATCCGTGTCAATGTATCCAGTGCAGATTTCCCGTCATAGGTGCGAAACGAGAAGAGAGCGGAACGACTTCGCGCTGATGTGACCAGAGCTCATTATAAAGCCGCTCGACGATAGCGCTCTTCCCGATACGACGCGGCTCGATGATCGCCATATTCGATGAGAACGGTTTTTCTCCCAACATGGCGAGGTCGTAGGTCGTCAATGATCCGCTGGCGGTCGACGAACTCACCCTTCGGTGTGGTGAACGCCGGCGGCCGCTCGGAGATGGCGGGGATATCGATAAGCCAGTTGGGACGCACCATCAGCCCTATCATCGCCAATATGTTATTTAACGCTGTGGTCGGACCGGATCGCTACTATTTATTTCCATATAACGGCTCCGCGCTGCACGCACCAACGAGTGGAATTCTCTAGCTGGCTGAGGACGCCATACCAGCCCGAAGACCCAAAGACCCATGGCCGCGTAAAAATGTGCACCATAAAACTTAAGTAAAGTATCAAAAGCGGAACCATGCCACTCATGTAGGTTTGAGATGGTTATTTAGATCAACGGGAGAGAATCCCTGCACATACCAACGCGGTAGTAATACCACATTCGAACGCAGATGGTGTATACCATGATAGAATGGAAACGACCAAACGGAACGAAAGCCGGCATGGGAATGCTCGTCGCATTCCTCGTGCTGGTCGCAAGCGCCAGTTTTTCAGCGATCGCAGGAAATGTCGATAACGCAGAGGACACATCGCGTTCGTTGAGCGTGACGAGATCGAATGCTTTACCGGTGATCACGAATTTCGAGTTCGTGGATAGTTCGTCCTTTACGAGCATCCTCGACTCGCAGACCGATGTGAACACCGCGCTCACCATGAATGTGACCGTGGAGGATACCAACGGCTGGGACGATGTCGACGCGGTGATCATCTACTGCTATTACGACGGGGGCACGGATCAAGATGACTTGACCGGTTTCGCGGACCAGACCACGGGCGAGAATTACAAGTTCATGTTGGAGTACGACAACACCGCCAGCGACGGGAACGGCGAGAGTGCGCCGAGCACGGATCATATGAGCGTCAACTACAGCGACAGCGCGGATAACACGCTCGTTAGCGAGCAGACGCATTCGGTCGCCGAGATCACGGCGAACCAGAAGTACAAATTGACCTGGAATTTCACGCTCGGATATCAGTTCAAACAAGCGGACGCTGTCGATGCTGGGGACGCCACCTCCTATGCCAATGCGAATTCCTGGAATATCCATGTCAACGCCTCGGACGCCACGGACACCACATCACAGAAGGACGACGGTTCCGACGCCTACGAGTTCGGCATCTACCAGTATACCTATGTGGACGCCGGTTCCAACGACTGGGATGTCGGTACGGTCAGTCCGGGAGGCAACTCGGACGCCACCGCGAGTTCGGTAACCACCCGCTCGAACGACGACTTCAACTTCTCGGTAGCGATGGAGGGCGACCTCAGCTCCGGCGACGATACGATCCCGACCTCGGGCGGGTATATCACATTGCTCGCCGATGCCAGCGAAACCGACGATGTCACCTCGGACACATCGTTCAGCGGTAATTCCCAAAAGGAATGGATCCTCCTCAATGATGGCTACGGCGATCACAGCGAGCATCGTGCGGCTTCGAACGAAAGTTCCACCGATGTGAACTTCAACATCGAGGTGCCCGTGGGTACGCTGCCCGGTACTTACACGGCGGCGTTGACCTTCCTAGTGGACCAAGTGAATTAGTCGGACGACCTACGATCTTTCGTACGGGTATGGCCCGGCGAGGCGCGGCCGAGTTCGATGGACCCAAGTCATTGGCTCACCCTCGTTCGGGCCGTGCCTTTTTCTTTTTCTTTTATTTCTTTTTTTCCCCTTTTATTCGTTTGCCCGTTCCTTCGATCGTCGATCGAACGAGCGAACGGAGGTGTATGAGATGATGCATTCACCCAATAGAGCGCATATCGAGAGCTATCAATATTCACATTCCACACCGAGCGCGAGAAAGGGCCGACAACGGTTCCTCTCGCTTCTCTTCTTCTTCCTCCTCACGACCGTTACCCTTTTTTCCCACATGGGGACAGCGGCTTCCGAACCCACCGGCGATACGGACCGCGACCTGGAACTGACACGGTCTGCACTATCGCTCCATCTCCCCTCGGCGGAGCAGATTGCGAACGAGCGCGGCGAGCCGGTGATGTTCGTCGGCTTCTGGCACACCCTCACCGTCGACCTCGCGAGCGACCGCGACCCCACCGATGCAACCATCATCGGCGCAGAGGTCGAGCTAACGCCCGAGACCGACGGGACCGCCGATGACGACGCCTACCGCTGGATATTTCACAACGGCACATTCGAGGAACCGCGCTACGAGCTGTTCATCGACGCCGAGCGATCGCAACTGGAAGACGACCGCGTCCAGTTCCGTATCGCGGTGGACCCGTCCACCGAAGTGGGACGCTGGCAGCTCGATATCACCCTCACCTTCACCGGCGACGGTGAGAGCGAGAGTGATAGCGTCGTCGAAGGGACTTTCACCGTGCAGCTGAGCGCACGCACCGGCGGCGTCGG
>CAZSUE010000663.1:0-3242 GCA_964609045.1 uncultured archaeon
GGAACAGCTACTGATCGCTCTGGCGTGCTTCAAGATCAGGAAGCTGCTTTCGGAGGAACTCCGGTTCCGCACCGCCTGCGACCTCGTGGTCGATAACGAGAGAGGGGGGATCAAGATCACTCGTCCGAGTGGTTTCGAATTACCGTCCCTTGCCGAATTGGGTGGCGAGCTATCGGCAATGATCGAGGCGGCGAGCGACGCATTTGCCGACCCAGTCGTGACCGAAGTCGTTTTTAAAGCGTGATCCTCATGCTTTCGATCGCGGTCACCTTCCCCGGTCATCAATACCACGCCACTCCATGGGATCGGCAGGTCAACGAAGGCGAGGTCGAATGGCCCCCGGCCCCATGGCGTCTCCTACGAGCGCTGTTGGCGTGCTATTACCGGAAGGCCGAGTGGGAGTTCGAGGACGCACTGCTCGAGCAATTAGTAACCAAATTATCCGAGCCGCCGCTCTTCGATCTTCCCCGCGGTGTCGTCACCCACACCCGCCATTTCATGCCGTTGTACCGCGATAAAACAGCGATGATCTTCGACACATTCGTCCGGTTGGACGAGGATGCGCGGTTGATCGTGACCTGGCCCACCGTCGAGCTTACCGATGAGGAAGAGGCTGCTTTCGACATCCTTATCGACCGGCTCGGGTATCTCGGACGGGCGGAGTCATGGATCGAAGCGGAAAGGATCGAATGGTCCGGGGCGCATAATTGTATGCCGCTGGATCTGATGGACGATTTTGCAGAAGCAGTGGAACACGATCATGTCAGCATTCTTGGTGCGCGTTCACCGGGCAACTATACGAACTGGCGCGATACACAATATAGCAAGCATGCGGAGCGTCGTCTCGCCGAGCGCATGAAACGGGCCGAGGCGAAAGGGCGCGACACGGAGAAAGTGAAACTGACCACGCGCGACCGCGCGAAGCTCGACGAGCTGTTACCGCCCGACCTCTACAATGCGCTCCACGCCGAGATCTCCGACCTCAAGAAGGCGGGTTGGAGCCAGCCGCCCGGGAGCCAATGGGTTACCTATATGCGGCCCGCGGATATCTTCTCGGTCCGCGCCAATAAGCGGCGCAGGGTGGAATCGGCCGAGCGGCCCACGGTGGCACGGTTCGCGCTGGGGAGTCAGGTGCCGCCGCGGTTGACCGAGGCGATCTCGCTCGCAGACCGTATACATTCCTATTTAGTCAAGTATGCGCCGGATTCACCGGCGCTCCGCGGGACGGACGATTCGGGCAAACCGCTGAAGGGACATCGGCACGTCCACATCTTCAGCGAATCCAATCTCGCGCTGGGGAAGGGTCGTCGCGGCGAGATCACGCATGTGACGCTCTATGCGCCCATGGGGTTCGGGCGGGAGGAACGGCGTGCACTGGAACGGCTCGTATCGGTGTGGGATTATTCCGGACACGATATCCAGCTCGTGCTCCTCGGACTGGGCCAACCGGAGGATTTCGGCGGTCTCGACCTTACCCGCGGCGAGTGCCCGGTTCTTGCAACAGCGCGGCACTGGGTCTCACGCACGCCGTTCGTCCCTACGCGGCACCCGAAGTTCACCCGTGCGGGTGTGCCGAAGCGGGACGAGAACGGGCTCCAGCGGGGCAGCCCGACCCATGACTTCCTTCGGCTCCTTCGCGCGGGCGCGTTCACGAAGCCGATCGAAGTTCGAGAGCAACGTTGGACCGATCTTGCGGGGCATAAGACCTACTGGCTCAAGTTCCGTCGCGAGCGTAAGAACGGGAACGGGCGAAAGAGCACGGAGATGGGGTACGGATTCCGACTCACCTTCGCCGAGCCGGTGCGCGGGCCGATCGCGCTCGGGTACGGCGCGCATTTCGGGCTGGGGTTGTTCGTGCCGGTGGATGGAACGGGGACGAATCGGGAGGTATGATCGAAACACTGATCGGGTTGTGAAATGCTTAGGGGTTGCCAGGAGATAAGTTGGTGAAGATTGCGCCCAGCTTTGCCCCAGATTTGGTTGTCTGCGATTGAGAAGAACCACAGCCATAACAGCGCTATGACGAGGATTCTTCGATTGAGCAGCAGACGAAGATGGGGTGAAGATGGGATGCAAGATCGACAATTTATTTCCTGGTAAGCCCTTATACGTCTAATGACCGATCCATGATATGATGGAATGTGTGAGAGAAGGTTGATCCTATGATCGGTAACGGTGTCAACATTGATGAAGACACGCTCGCCGCGTTTTGCCAGAAGCACGGGGTCCGGCGCCTCGCGCTCTTTGGCTCGGTATTAGGCCCCGATTGGGGCCCCGAGAGCGATATTGATGTCCTCGTCGAGTTCGAGCCGGGGCATCTCCCCGGGCTGGCGTTCTTCGGTATGCAAGAGGAACTTGCGACCATCCTCGGGCACAGGGTGGACTTGAACACCCCGGGGTTCTTGAGCCGTTATTTCCGTGAGGAGGTCATGGAAGCGGCGGAGGAGATCTATGCTGCCACATGAGGACACGATCCGGTTGCGCCATATGCTGGATGCCGCAACAGAAGCCGGTGAACTCGTGTGTGGGAAAGCGCGTGCGGATTTGGATCAAGAGCGTATCCTCGCCCTCGCGCTGGTGCGGTTGCTCGAAGTCCTCGGCGAGGCTGCGGGACGGGTCACGAAGCGATCGCGCGCACAGTACCCAGAGATCCCGTGGCGCCAGATCATTGCATTGAGGAACCGGCTTATCCACGGGTACGACTCGGTTGACCTGGATATCCTTTGGGTCATCCTCACCGACGATCTCCCGCCGCTGATCAGCGCACTGGATGATATCCTCTCTTCGGAACAAGCATAGTGGTGTCTGGGTCCATGTCTGTAAGTATCTCAAAGCCAATGCCAGTGCCGGTGCCGGTGCCAGTGCTGGTGCTGATGCGCTCGGGTAAGGCGCGCACTTCGGTCTCGGTGTGTTCGTGGCGGAGGATGGAAGGTGATATATAGTGATCCAATCAGCACTCGGTGTTCGAATCAATCAATGGGCGAGGTGATGAATATACATCGCGCGGTGGATCGCGAAAAATCAGTCTCCCCAACCGTACCGGGCCTTCCCAACTACGAGGTGGTCCTCGAAACGATCAAAAGCGATGTTCGGCGCGCTCATCTTCGCGCATCGGTCGCGCTCAACCGGGAACTCCTCCTCCTCTATTACAGCATCGGGTACGAACTCCATCTCAGGGACCAACGTGAATCGTGGGGGACCGGGATCATCGACCGGCTCTCGAAGGATCTGCGAACCGCGTT
>CAZSUE010000664.1:0-3241 GCA_964609045.1 uncultured archaeon
GAGCCCGAGCTGCAACGCCGACACCCAGACCGGCTGGACCGGCCACTACTACGACCTCCCCGCCTCGCACCCCGATGTCGAGGGCGCCATCACCGGCGTGGTCGTCGGGACCGATCCATCCGACTACGACTGGTATAGCTCCGCATACTACGACCACACCCAGATCGATAACGAGCTAATGTTCGGCTCGTCCTGGTTCCCGCTCGATCAAGACGAAGACGACGACACCGACACCGACACGACCGGCACGCGCTGCTGGGACGGCGACGACGATGACGACGATGATGATGAAGATGAAGATGACGATGAAGATGATGAATATGATGAAGACGACGGCGGGTGCGATGACGATGGAGATGACGGAGATGACGGAGACGACGGAGAGGATGATGATAGCTCTGGATCAGGTTCCGACCAATCGTCGCATAACTATTACTTCGCGGTGCACTGGACCGCGACCATCATCGTCCCCGCCGACAGCCACTATTCGTATACCATCGGCGCCGATGACGACGCATGGCTCTTCATCGACCATATCATCGAGGCCGACCTCGGCGGCATCCACCCCTACACGGAGCGCACCGGCTCGGTCTTCCTCACCGCGGGCGCGCACCGCGCCGATATCTACTTCGCCGAGCGCCATACCACCCAGAGCGCGTTCAATTTCCACTTCCACGACAGCTCCGTCGTCGCCTATCCCAATACGACCTACGCCGTCGACGAGCCCATTATCTTCGACGGGAGCGACTCCTACGACCCCGACGGCGAGATCGTCACCTACGAATGGTCGCTCGGTGACGGGAATGTCCAGCAAGGCGCCGTCCTCGAGCATGCATATGCTGAACCTGGCGAGTATACCGTTACGCTCACCGTCGTCGATGACGACGGCGCCAGCGCACAGACCTATTGTCTCATCACCGTCGAAGCCGTTTTGTCGGTCACCACCGCCCGCGAACACAAATATGGGGCACTCGACCGCGTCCACACCCTCCAGCAGTATTTCAGCTCGCATAAGCTCGAGAAAGCGGAGCGCTATATCCTCCAGAGCCTCAATATCGACCCGAACGATCAGGCACAGAGCTGGAAACCGTTCCCGCTCTGGTTCGACCCCGCGCACCCCGACCTCCAGCACGGGCACATGGTCTTCGATCAGGAGAAGAAAGCGGCGCACTGGCTCCAGAAGTTCATCGACGCACACTGCGGTATCGCATCGCTCACCGTCGAGTACACCGGCACCGTCGAAGACCAAGAGACACTCGATATCGCCGTGAACCATGGCTGGGTGCAGGATAACGGTGACGGGACCTACACCGTCTATCCATGTTACTGCCACCAGAAGCTCGCCGATACCACCGAGCTCTATGTCGACGGCGACCTCGACACGACCGTCCACACTTCGGGCTCCGTCGCACTCAACCCCGGCGACAGCTACGGCAATTTCGACATCGTCGCCGTCGACTTTCTTACGGCGTCCACCGACGACTGGCCGTTCGAGATCACACCCTCCGAGATCGCCGCAGACGCCATCGAACAGCTCCTCGCAGCGGACCGCGCGTTCGCCACCACCGCGATTGCAGAAGCCGAATCCAACCCGGACGCACACCCGCTCCTCGACCATGCCTATTGGGCGCTCGCAGTGGGCGACGAGTGGGCACAGTACGATGCCAAGCACGCGATCCAGTGGTATAAGCAAGCGTGGCGCTGGGCGGTCCACACCGCCGACCGCGGTGATAGCGGACCGAATGCGGAGATCCGGAACATCCTCGCCGAACCGGCCGCTGTGGCGCTCGAGACCGTCACCATCACCTTCGAGGCGAATGTCCCGCTTACGAACCGCGCGGTGAACCTCGTCAGCTATACCGCCACCAGCGCCGATGAGAGCACGCTCCAGTTCGGCTCGGCGCAGTTCAGCGAGTTCAGCATGAACGGCGAGTGGTACCAATATAGCTACCACTATACCGTCCGATCCACCGATCCGCAGGGTCCTGTCGAGATCGAGATCATATCCGACGAGCAGTACGCCAGCCAAGCCGACGCATTTGTCATCGATACTACCGCACCGATCATCGCAGGTGTCGCCCAGCTCCCCGCCGAGGCGGTCACCGCCACCGACGAAGTACAGATCACCGCCCCCGTCGTCGACGAACCCACACCGGAACTGCCCGAAGAGGTGGCCACCGCGGGCGTCGAAGCGGTGGAACTCTGGTACCGTATCGGCAACGAAGAGTATAGCGCCGCGCAACGCATCGACATGGACGATTGCGCAATGGACGCCTTCGGCGCTGCGATCGGTGCACAACCCGCCGATACCGTCGTACACTATAAGATCGTCGCGCGAGACAACGCGGGCAATACCGCCGAAAGCGACGAACACACCTATACCGTCCAAATGGCGGACTCCTATGAGGTGCGGGTCGAGCTGGCACCGCAGATCATCGAACGGCGATCCATCGCACGCTATACCTTCATCTATGTCCGTATCAACGCCGCAAACGAAAACAGCCAGATCGGATACACGCTCACCACTCCCAACGGGTTCTGGTCATACCTGATGACCAACAACGCCACCGCCTCCGATGCCGACGCGCACAGCGGCGTGTTCGTCGTCGGGATATTCCGCTGCACACATCGCGGATACTATCCCGTCCAGGTCACCGTGAACATCGACGGCACGATCTACGACGAGACGGTCGAGATCCAAGTTGTGAACCGGCTGCGGTGGCGGCAGCATCTCTCCCTCAGAGCGCAGAAGATCATGGGCAAGAGTATCGTGGGCGCGATCTGGTGGAACGAGATGTTCCAATCCATGATCGACGCCGACGAGATCGACCCCAACGCCGTCATCGACCTCTCACCCTTCGGCGAAGAATACGGCGAGATGACCTACGCAGAAGCGTCCATCCTCGTCGAGGGCCTCATCGACGAAGCGATCACTCTTGCAATGGACGGCGAGGTCTGTGCCAGTATCCGACGCTCCACCCTGGCACGACGCATTGCGCAGTACTGTTTCATCCAGGGCCTCTACGCCTCGGATGAGTGACGATGAGTGAACTCGATAGGAGACTATCGGGGTTCGAGAAACCACCGACGAGTGTCAGCTCAGCTTGAAAATGCTCAGCTCCTATATCGAAGAGAAGATCGTCCCCCAACGATCCTCTTTTTCAATAGATAGCGGTACGATGAATGAATGAATGAATGAATTGCGGGCGGTCGCCGACGCACGTTCATTTCAATTCATGCA
>CAZSUE010000665.1:0-3233 GCA_964609045.1 uncultured archaeon
CGGTCTATCGGTTCGTGTGACAGCATCGCAATCCTCGCGCCTCATCATCGGCACACTCCTCGCGCTCATCCTCATCGTCGAGGGCGTGAACCTCGGTATCATGGGCCACAAACTCGTCACATGGTATCCCATCGTTCGCGTCTTCGGGCTCCTCATGCTCGGCGGCGGTGTCCTCCTCCTCGGGTGGGTATTGCGCCGCCAGCATCTTCGCGGCCAAGCGCAACAGGCGCATTCCACCGCCACCCATGCAGCCGAAGCGAGGTCGAAACACGCGCTCATAGCTGGTAGCGCGGCCGAGGCGGCCGGAGGATCGATCGAGGGCGACGAGAGGCAGCCCGTACCATCAGTGCTCGCGCAGCTCTTTCGCTGGGTCACCGGCGCGCTGGAGCGCATCTCGTTCTACCTCCTCCCGATCATCGGCGCCGTCGTCATCGACGCGGTGATCGTGTACAACCTCATCATGGGCCCCTTCGCGCTCAATTCCTGGGACTTCGTCACCCTCGGGTTCGGCGGCGCGCTCGTCGTCTATAATTTCGTCCCCGACCGCTATCGCTACGGCGCGAACTTCGCCGTCTTCTTTCTCGGCATTCTCTTCCTCATCCTCATCTTCCCGCAGGTGCTCGGCAATCTCTTCACCGACCGCCGTGCCGTGGCGCTCGTCACCAAGGCGCTCCTCGCCGACCCGACGGCGGCGGTGGTCAGCGCCGTCGGCATCGAGGCGAGGACCGCCATCGAGGTGGCGAAAGATATCCCCACCGCCTACCTCTATTTCGCGTCGGCGACGGGCGGGACGCAATCGCTCGGCATCGGTCAGTCCTGCTCGGGCATCTACACGGCGAGCATCTTCATCGCCGCGTTCGTCACCTTCGTCCTCATCGAGAACCACCGCATCACGCGCCGCGTCGGTGCCGTCCTCGCCCTCGGCGTCGCATGCTCGTACCTCGCCAATATCTTTCGCATGGTGGTGATCGTCGGCATCGGGTACCATTACGGCATGGACGCGCTCCTCTGGACCCACGCCAATGCGGGCTGGCTCATCTTTCTCGGGTGGATGGGGCCGTTCTGGTATCTCGCCACGCGCTGGCTGCAGCGCGCCGCGGGCGATGCCGGTCGCGAGCCCAGCGGCGGCAACGACGACGGCGAAGCGCCCGCCAAGGGCTGAATCGAAGGAAAGTGTTTCCCGATCAGAGCGCCCGTGTCGCTGCTCTCAGCCACTTTCGCTCCTCCTCATCTTGAAGCAACGGCTCGATGGCCTCGCGTACCGCGGCATGATAGGTATTGAGCCAGTCATGTTCCGCCTCGGTGAGGAGCGACGGCTCGACCAGCCGCAGATCGATGGGACAGAGCGTCTGCGTCTCGAACCCATAAAAGGGGCCGTAGTTGGATTCGACCTCGTCGCGCTCGATGACGAGCACGAGGTTCTCCGTGCGGATCCCGTATGCGCCGGACCGATAATAGCCGGGCTCGTTGGAGAGGATCATCATGGGCGCGAGCGCGTCGCTGGACCCGCGATGCGAGATACGCTGCGGCCCCTCGTGAACATTGAGATAGGCTCCCACGCCGTGGCCCGTGCCGTGGAGGTAGTTCTCGCCGATCTCCCAGAGCGGCTTGCGCGCGATCATATCGATCTGGTGGCCGGAGGTCCCCTTCGGGAATTGGAGCGTCGCCAGCGCGATATGGCCCTTGAGCACGCGGGTGAACATTGCGCGCTCTTCGTCGGTGGGCTCGCCCAATGCGACGGTGCGCGTGATATCGGTGGTGCCGTCGAGGTACTGGCCGCCGGAATCGACGAGGTAGAGCCCCTCGGGTTTCAGCGCGCTATCGCTCTCATCGGTCACCGCGTAGTGGATGATCGCACCGTGTGGGCCGTAGGCCGAGATCGTCTCGAAGCTGAGCCCGCGAAAATGCTCGCCTTGGGCGCGGAACTGCTCGAGCCGCTTGGCTACGCGCTGCTCGGTCAGCTCCCCCTCGGGTTCCGCCGCCGTATGGATGGTGCGATCCAGCCATGCGAGGAACCGCACCATGGCCACGCCGTCGCGCACCAGCGCGCTCTTCAACCCCTCGATCTCGGTCTCGTTCTTACGCGCCTTGAAATCGGTCACTGGGCTCCTCTCCTCGTAAATCTTGTCCGCGCCCGCATTGGTGAGGAGATCGCGGATCCACTGGCTCGTCGTGGTGGGGTCCAGCCAGAACTTGCCGCCGTCGGCGGCCGCCGTTTGCAGCGTCTCATCGAACGCGTCGTACGGGACGAATTGCACGCGCTCGCGCAGCGCTCCTCGTACCTCGTCGCTCAGTTTGACCGGATCGACGGCGAGCACGCACCGATCGTCGGCGATCAGCGCATAGGCGATATTCAGCGGATTGTAATCGATATCGCCGCCGCGGATATTGAGCAGCCATGCGATGGCGTCCAGCGCGGTGAGGACATGTGCGGTGGCGCCCTCGGCGTCTAGCTTTTCTCTCAGCCGTGCGAGCTTCTCCTCCACCGTCTCACCTGCGAACGCGACCGTTTGGAGTTCGACCGGCGTGGTGGGTCGCGACGGCTGCTCGGCCCAGATCGAATCGACGAGGTTGGGTCGCACCCATTTGAGGACGAGGTCGTGGTCCTCCAGCGTTTTCTCGAGGTTCTTGGCATTTTTCATCGAGAGGAGCTTCGGATCGACACCGACGGTGGCACCGTCGTCGAGCGTCTCGACGAGCCATTCTTCGCGTTCGGGTACATCCTCCAGCCCGCTTTTGAAGAGGGTATAGGCATCGAGGTCCAGTTGTTCTTCCGCTTGGAGATGGTAGCGGCCGTCGGTCCAGAGTGCGGCTTCGTCGGCGGTGACGACGACATCGCCCGCGGAGCCGGTGAAACCGCTGATATAGTGTCGGCGTCGCCAGCAATCGGGGACATACTCGTTCTGATGCTCGTCCGCGCTCCCCACGAGATAGGCGTCAACACCGTGTTCCTTCATCCGCACCCGTAACGCGTCCACACGCTCGGCGATATCGGTCATGGTATCGAACCGGCAATAGCGATCGGGGGTATTTAGTTTACGCCGTAACATTCAAGTCGCCGCCGGTTTTTGGATCATCGAGAGTATTCATGGCCGAATGGGGGCCGACGGTTCAGGGGCAGGTCAGGCGCGGGGACAAGTCTGGGCAATCGGGGTCTTGACGACGAGGAAGGGGGAGTAGCATCGAATTACTCGAATCGGCCATACTGCTTCGCAGTAGTCACGACCAGGGAG
>CAZSUE010000666.1:0-3226 GCA_964609045.1 uncultured archaeon
GCACTGTCAGTCTCCCCGAACTTCTTCGAAGTATCGGTGATCTGCCACGTCTCGCTGTGCTCGAACCGCTTCAGGAAGTCTGACGGATCATCGACGTTCTCTTCTTACAGCATATGTCGGAGTGGAGGTGACCGCGATCAGGAAGATACAACTCATCGGCGGCGGACGGATCGATCGCGAGGTTGTCCGCCGGGTCCCAAGCGCCACCTTGATCGAGTGCGACGCTCGCGATGCCGAACCGCGGGTCCATATCGGCATCGAGGATGTGGCCCGCGTGTTCATGCGAAAAACCGATGCGATCGATCGCGAATGCGCAACTGGCGCACCGACCATTTCACTCTGTCTCTGCATCCCCTACTGATTCTTGACGCCAGTTTTTCGACAAATACTTATAACAAACAACCTATTGCCGCTCTGTGGTCTCTTCACGTCCGCTCGCGCTTATAGTTAAAGATAAGATTTTGTTGCATTTGATGCGCTACACCAAATTTGTCGATAAGTATGAAGTTCCCAAAGCGGTGTCGCAGGTCGGGATCGCGGAGGCGGTGAGTGCGTCGCAGGATCATATCTCCTATGCAATGAAAGAGCTGAGGAAACGTGACTTGGTCCACGAACGACTGGCGCATGTGCACGGGTTCAAGCGTCGGCGGAAGGCGTATTTTCTGACGCAAAAGGGCTACCTCGAAGCGGAGGCGCTGCGCGATAAGCTCAAGAATGTGAAGGTGCTCGTCCGTTCGGAAACGGGCAAGCTGCGCGAACTGAAACTGATCGCAGCGGTCCAGACCGTGAATGTCCCGCTTGTCAACCTCATCAACTACGCCAACGATCACGAGGTGATCGATGCGGCGGAGCTGAAACGCGAAAGCGGTATCGAGGACCCAGATCAAGAGCAGAAGAAGGAGCTCATCGATCTCACCGACAAGGCACCGAAGCTCAAATATTTCTACGGCCGCGAATCGGAACTCGACAAGCTCCGCGAATGGATCGACTCCGACGAATACAAGCTGATCGTGCTCCAGGGTATCGCCGGCATCGGCAAGACGACTTTGGCGGTGCGCATCCTCGAGGATTATCGCGACAAGAAGCATTTGTTCTGGTACCGGTTCCATCGCTGGGATACGATCCGGAACACGATCGCGTCCATCGCGCAGTTCCTCGAGAAGGTCGGGTGCAAACGGCTCAAATCGCATCTTGCATCGACCCGCGGGCTCGATCTGAAAGAGATCTCGAAGGTGCTCGAGGACGAACTGGACGGCGCGAACATCCTCATGGTCTTCGACGACTTCCAGCGCGCCACGGAGAATATCCTCCAGCTCTTCCATCTCTTCGTCGAGGTGCTCGATCACATCGATTCGGTGGCCATCATCGTGGTGGGACGGCAGATCCTCCCCTTCTACGACCGGAAGGAGGTGGTGATCAAGCACCTCGTTGCAGAGGAGCAGATCGGCGGGCTGGACGAGAAGAGCAGCCGCCGCCTCCTCAAGATCGAGGATATCAACGACGAGCAGTTCGCCAATATCTACCAGCTTACGCAGGGCCACCCCCTCTTTCTCGAGCTGATCAATAATATCTCCGACATCCAGGAGATGCGCGATATCAAGCGCTATATCCATCAGGAGATCTTCTCGAAATTGAAGAACGAGGAGCGGCGCCTTCTCAGCTGTATGAGCGTGTTCCGCTACCCGGTCAACTCGAACGCGTTCTTCATCGCGGAAGATATCGAGTATACGACCATCGATCAATTGGTGGAACGGTCGCTCCTCCAGGAGATATCGTACGAGCGGTACGATGTGCACGATTTTATCCGCGATTTTTTCTACACGCGGCTCACGCCGCAGCTTCGGGCGCGCTATCACCGCGCCGCAGCACAGTATTATATGGAGCAGGGGTCTGACCGCGGCAAGATCGAGGCGCAATATCACTACGCCAAGGCGGGCGATTGCGAGAAGGCGGCGAAGCTCGCCATCAACAGCGGCCGCACCCTCATCGCGAAGGGCAAGCTCGAGGAGTTCCGCTCCGTCCTCAAGGATTTCAAACTGAACACTATCCCCAACACCTACCGCTGCGAGATACTTGCGCTGATGGCGGATATCGAAACGATCATGGGCCATTGGGACGAGGCGCTGGCGCGCTATAAGGACGCCATCGAGGTGGCGGCCCAGACAGGCGACGAACTGGTACGCGCAGAGGCGCATCGCAAGCTCGGCCATATCTACCGCCGGCGCGGGAACAAGGACGACGCGCGTGAGAATTTCGAAACGAGCCTCCGCATCTCGCAACGTATCAACGACCAGGAGGGCATCGCCGATACCTACCGCGGGTTGGGGATGATCTACGGCGGCCGCGGCGAGTTCGATGCCGCCATCAAGCACTACAACAAGAGTATCGAGTACGCCAAATCGATCGAGGATCGGATCGCGCTGGCTAAGACCTACATCGATCTTGGGACCGCGTATGGGAACAAGGGCGAGCACGACCGCGCCATCGAGTACCACGAAAAAAGTATCGCCATCCTCGAGGACGAGGGCGATAACTACGAGCTTGCGCGGGTCTACAACCAGCTCGGCGTGACCTATGCAGACAAGGGCGAATACGAAAGGGCGCTGGATCATTACGACCGCTGTATCGAGCTCTCCGAGCGCGTGGGCGATATCCGTCAGGTCGGGTACGGGCTCGAGAACGCGGCGGTGATCTTCATCAAACAAAAGAAACTCGGTCGCGCGGTGGAGTACCTCGACGGCGCGCTCGAGATCTTCATCAAGCTCGGCGAGCGGTTCATGATCGCCAAGGCGTACCATCATTACGGGAATATCTTCGCTGCTCGCAAGGAATGGATGAAGGCGGAGACGAACTTCAACCGCGCGCTCGATATCCTCAACGATCTCAATATCCAGTACTATATCGCGGAGGTGGCGTATGATTTCGCCGGGATGTATCTCGCGATGAAACGTCGGGCGCGGGCGCGCCATTACATCGCCATGGCGCGGAATATCTGGGAGAAGCTCGGGAGCAAGCAGCGGCTCCTCGGTGCCGAAAAAGCGCTGGCACAGCTCGGGTAACTTTTTTTCCGTATTCTTTTTCTCATCGGGCTCGTCGGCTTAATCAAGCTCGTGGGGCATTGTGCGCGTATCGGTCTCGCAGCGCCGGTGCTATATCCTATTATTTAGTGGGAACGGGGGGGAGGGAAACGGGGGAACGAGGGAACGGGGGAACGAGGGAACGAGGG